>JAWSUP010000127.1:0-10321 GCA_033549405.1 Bacillota bacterium
ATCTTTGGCTTCGAGAATGACATCATCAGGCTGTTGAAAGCACAAGGGTTCCATGGGGTGGGTTTTTTTGACGATTGGGGTACCCAGCAAGGATTGATCATTAATCCCGAAACCTGGAGAGAATTTTTCAAGCCACGCTACAGAGAACAATTCGCTATCGTCCATGCCAATGACATGGACGTCTATTTTCATTGCTGCGGGCAGATTCAGGAAATAATCCCGGACTTGATTGAAATCGGCGTTGATATGCTGAATATCAGCCAACCGAACGTGTTTGATATTGAAAAACTCGGATATCGATTTCGCGGCAAGATCTGTTTTGTCTGTCCGGTCAGTTACCAGACAACTGGCATCAGTGGCCAGCGCCAGGAGATACTGGCCGAAGCGGGCAGGCTGGCCGTCAATCTCGGCTGTCCAAATGGAGGCTTTATCGGCTATGTCGAAGAATATTCATCTATCGGCATGAGCGATGAAAATTACAGGTACTGCATTGAGGCTTTTTCCGGGATAGAGATAGAAGAAGAGGTTTGACATGAGTGAAGTAGTTTTCAGTTTTGATGTTGAAGATCTTGCCAACAGGGGAGCAGCTGATGACGCGGTGGTGATTCTGGCTGATATTTTATCTGAAGAAGGCGTCAAAGGCTGCTTCAACGTCGTGTCTTCGCTGATCAGGATCTGGCATGACCACAATAGATACGATGTTCTGGATGCTTTGTCCAGGCATGAAATCGGTTCTCACAGCAGGTGGCATACATGGCATCCGACCGCACCGGAAGTCGCCGAAAAGGAGAGCTGGAATGATGCTTTTGTCTGGTCGGTTTATCAGCAGAAATCAGCGCTGAATGATCTGCAGAAAATATCCCCTTGCCGGCCGATCCTGACATACGTAACTCCAGGCAACTCATTTGCGGCTCCGGACCTCGCGGCCCTCTTTCACTGCGGCTTGAAAATAAACAGTGGTTCTTTATTTAAGAAAACCGGCGGTATGGGCATCTGGTACAGCGGTCTGCTTAATCTTGAAGAACAAGCCGGCCTTGATGCGATCCTGATCGCGGAGGGCATCGGGGGCATCAATGCCAGGCTGCCTGAATGGAGGCAAAACAGGCGTCTGATCCTGTGTACACATCCGAACTTCATACCGCTCAGCACCTTCTGGGACGCTGAAAACCTTAAAGGTACAAACTGCATAAGATGGGGAAACTGGCGACAGTCAACGCTCAGGGACAAGCAGGATGTAGCAAGGATCTATCGCGATTTTAAAGATACCGTCCGGCTATTGAAAAAAGAGTTCATCCCGACAACCCTGCAGGCCATCTATACCGGACAGGCTATCCGTCCGGTCATCAAAAGGGAGTGGATAGGAGAATTATCTGCGCAGACCGCCAATAAGCTTAAATTTGCTCGTTGCGCGCAGATAACCTGGTCTGCAGCCGAAATTCTCAAAGCTGCAGCCTTCTTTTTACACGATCCAGCCGAATCATGCGATGTCGGATTCATGGATGGGCCGCATGATTTCCCCAGAGGCGTCAAAGAACAGACTACTATGACCAGGCAGGCGATAACGGCAGCAGCGCGCGATGTTTATGAAGCAAATTATGTACCCGCGGCCATAGACATTAATGGTGTAAGCATCGGGCCGCGCGATTTTCTTGCTGCCGCGGCGCAGATTTTTGCAGACAGGGAACAAGCTGTCATATATCCGCAAGTCCAGATTCCCGTTGCCGATGATTTTGATATAGAAATAAAGCTCGATGTTAATGGCTGGATGTATCCGGAAAACTGGACTGGTATTAAAGTTAGAAATCAACTGCAGGCGCTACTTTGGACTATGCGGCCAGAAACGGCAGATTGCGAGGATCGTGATGCTGGAGCATAAAGCGATTACAGACACAGCTGACTGGACAAAAACAGCAAAACGATGGGAGGCATGGTGGTCATGTGATCTATATGACAGACCGCTGATTATCGGCAGTCGTCCAGATCCTGATGCGGTTGATGAAAGACCAGCCGGATATAATGGCAGCCAGGCCCGTTACTGGTTTGATTCACAGATCATGCTGGAGAAGAATATCCACTCAATAAACCACAGTATCTTATATGGTGAGGCAATTCCCCGCTTTGATACCCGCTGGTCAGTTGCCTTTTCCATGCTGTACGGATGTAAACCCTGTTTTAATGAGCATGCCTCCTGGTGCCATGAGATAGAGGTTGCTGACAGCGTTTATCCCCGAATTGAAATTGATGAAAAATCACCATGGTTATACTGGCTGCTGAACAGCCATATGGCCATATCAGAAGCCAGCAACAGACGATATTTCACATCGCCGGTCATGTGGGGGAATCATTCTGCGGACCAGCTGTCAGTAATCAGGGGAATTAATAACCTTATGCTGGATATTGCCGATAATCCGACCTGGGTTAAGACGGCACTGCGCCAAATTACAGAGGACCAGATCAATGTATTCGCCAGGATGGCATATCTGGATGAAAGCTGTGGTTTACCAGGAACGACCAATTATTGTGGCACCTGGTCACCTTGCAGTTCACTTTCATTCGACTGTGACATCTCTTGCATGGTCTCGCCGGATGTTTACAGGGAGATGTTTTTACCACCTTTACTAAATATCATGGATACGGTAGATCACCGGATTTACCATCTCGACGGTCCCGGTGCCATCAAGCATCTCGATACATTGCTCGACCTAAAAGGGCTGCAGGCTATCCAGTGGGTTCCCGGAGATGGCCACTGGGACATAATCCAGTGGATTCCCCTAATTCAGAAAATTCAATCAGCTGGTAAGTCTGTCCTGATTTACGCTGAGAGCGAGCATATAAGAACATTGCTATCAGAGTTGAAGGCAGAAGGTCTATGTATTTGTACATCCAGCAGAACAGCGCATGATGAAGAATTCATTTTTAATGAGATCAACACGTTTTATAAATCTTGAGATCTGATTACACAAGGAGCATACATGAGCGCAGATAATATTTTACTCACCAATAATTTTGAAACTTTGTGAAGAGGTATTCATCTAATCAAAATCGATTTGTTATCAATCTTTGGTTTTTTGCAGGAGGAGCGAGCAGATGAAAATTTTATGTGCAGGGCAAATTGTCGCAGATATACTTGCCTGCCCGATTGAGAAAGTTGATTTTAATGTCGATACCTGTAAAGTCGATCAGATTAAAATCAGAAGTGGTGGTGATGCGCAAAATGTCGCTGTGGATCTGGCCAGGCTGGGCAATCATGTTGGTTTTTGCGGCTGTGTCGGCGATGATCTGCTTGGCAGTTTTCTGTTGAACACACTTCTAGAAAGCGGCGTCTACAATGAATACATATCGATCCTGCCCGATGTCTCAACCTCTTCATGTTTGTGCATAATTAATAAGGAAGGTGACAGGAGCTTCTTTTACTATGGAGGCGCAAATGAGATTTTTTCAGAAGAGCAGGTCACAGATACCATGCTGAGCGCATATGACCATTTGCATGTCGGAGGGGTTTTTTTGCTGCCTTCATTCGATGGCGAAGGGACTGCGGGTCTACTGGCAAGAGCCAGAAATATGGGGCTTACAACTTCAATGGATATTACCTGGGATGTAAACGGCAGGTGGTCACAGCTTATCGGCGGGGTGTACAGGTATCTGGATATCTTTTTCCCGAGCATTAAAGAAGCTGAAAAGTTGGCAGAGACAGACTCTGTGGAGGAAATGGCCAACTTTTTTTTAGAAAATGGCGTCGGCACAGTTGTCATAAAACTGGGCAAAAGCGGCTGCTACACCAGAAATCGGCAACAAAGTTTTTTCAGCAATGCCTTTCAAGTAGAAGCTACAGATACCACGGGAGCCGGGGATGCCTTTGTGGCGGGTTTTCTGACCGCAATGGGGCAAGGCAGCGATTATTATGTCTGTTCACAGTGGGGTAATGCCGTCGCGGCGCATGCGGTTTCATCTTTAGGGGCAACAGATGGGGTGCCTGACAGAAGGACTATTGAAAATTGGCTGGCTGAAAGAAATATTAAAGATATGGAGAGGTTTTTATGATTGGAAATTTATGGCATATGCTAAAACAGGCTGACAAAGAAAATTATGCGGTGCCAGCATTTAATTATTCGGATATCTGGGATCTGCTGGCAATTCTGGATGCCGCGGAAGAAAAGAGATCTCCGGTTATCATTGCCTCGAATCCTCTGGTTGCGAAGCAAATTGGTATAGAGATATGCGGCGCGTTCGGACATGCGCTGATGCAGAAAGCGAAAATAGAAGTAGTGCATCATCTCGACCATTCAACCAGTGTCGAATTATGCAGGCAGGCAATAGCCAATAAATATCCTTCGGTCATGATTGACGCTTCAAAATATGATCTGGCCACAAATATCTCCATGGTCAACGCGGTTGTCCTGTCGGCTCATAAAATAAATGTTCATGTTGAGGCAGAGATAGGCAGAATCCGTGGAATGGGAATCGAAGGTGAATATTCAGGGGATGATTTTCTCGTACAAGTGGATGAGGCAGTCGACCTGGTTGAAAAAACAAATATAGACTCTCTGGCTATAGGCATTGGCACCGCTCATGGATTTTACCAGGGCAAGCCTGAGATAAATTTTAAGCGGCTGCAGGAAATAGATCAGGCAGTCAGGATACCGCTTGTTCTTCACGGCGGTACAGGCATTCCTCATGATGATATTCGCCAGGCAATCGCACTGGGTATAAACAAAGTGAATATCGGGACAATAATCCACTGTACATATATGAATAACATGCGGGAAGAACTGATCAATGCAGGACCCAATCCATATACATTGGATGTTGTCAGGCCTGTTATGAAGAAAATAGGCGAGGTTGTTTCATATTGGATCGATACATGTGGCAGTGCGAGTAAATCACAAGGGGGTATTTGATAATGGAAAAGATTAGAGTCGGCCTTGTCGGCCTGATGCAGATAAATTTCACCGGCGACAAGCAGTATATCTTTAGTCGGGCGGTCAGAGAACTGACAGATATGGCGACCGAAAACGCCTTTGAGCTCTTTTCTTATCAGAAGCTTGTCGTGACAGCAGATGAAGCGACAGCAGCTAAAACCTGGCTGGAAAACAGGAATATTGATTTTGTCCTGATTTTATCTGCTTCATTCGCCGCCGGCGAGACATTTTCAAATCTTGCGCACATCAAGGCCGCAATCGGCTTATGGGCTATACCTGAGCCGTCTTCATCCGGAGAAGTGCCATTAAACTCGTTTTGTTCGATTAACATGCAGGCCGGCATTTTGAAGCAGTACTATGGGGAAGAGGATATTAAATATAAATGGTATTTTGGCTGGACTGATAATTATCTTTTTAGAGAGAGGCTATTGATTACACTTAGTGCCTTGCGGGCGATAAAAAATTTGCGGGGAGCAAAAATTGCCCTGGTGGGTGGTATTGCACCTGGATTCAACGATTTGTACTACGATGAGCGTATTGCACATAAGTACCTGGGTGTAACAATTGAACGAAATATAACTTTTGAAGATGTTCGTGATTTAGCCATGAGTTATCCTGACCGGGAAGTCGCGCAGACCCGGGAGGATCTGCTCAGCGGCATATCAGTAGAAGAAGGCATTCAGGCGGAAGCTTTAATCAATCAGTCCAGATTTTTAAGAGCCTATAGAGAAATAGCCCAGAAAAATGATTTCAAGGCACTGGCGATTAGCTGCTGGCCGAAAATGCAGGATCAGTTCGGCCTGGTCACTTGCGCCATTATGGGCAGGCTTAATGAATATGGCATACCATCAGCCTGTGAAGGTGATGTTCCGGGAGCATTAAGCCAGCTGTTTCTATTCTGTTTATCAGGCGGGAAAACTACAACTCTCCTTGATCTGGTGGCTTTTGATCAGAAAGATGATTCGCTGCAGCTCTGGCACTGCGGGCCGGGAGCGCCAGGCCTGGCTGATGAATGCGGCACTTGTTTGCGTCAGTTGACGCACTGCACCTCGACAGGATCACAAATAAAACTGCCGTCCTATCATGATATGGCTTTTCAGAGCGGTCCGGTCACAATTGCCCGTTTCACTAATGATTGGCAAGAAATGATGATAATAGATGGCAATATAAAAAGTGAGGAAAAAGAAAGATTCTCGGGCTCATCCGGGTGGTTGTACAAGACCAGGATAGCAGGAAATCCTGTTTCCTCGCTTGATGCAGTAAATACAATTTTTGCTGCCGGCTTTCAGCATCATTATCCGCTGGTATACGGCAACTGGGCAGAGTCATGTCTGGAAGCCTCTTACTGGCTGGGCATAAAACCGGTAAATGTTGTACCCTATGAAAATTGGATGAGATGATTTATTGCGGCGATAAAATATTTCCTATGGAAAGGGAGTGGCTGTATCACAAATTCCGCCATAAGTGCTGAAAACGTGTAATTCTGCACGCTATTACCACCCAAACAGGTTAAACCCTGGGATACTCTGAAACAGCGTTGCCATTTACTCTTTCTCAATCGAGGCAATACATCGATCCAGAAACGCATTCTTTCCAGGCGTATTGATTTAAAACACGCCTCCAGACAGCCGGGGTGGCTGCTTTTCGTCAGGCTGTCGCTGTCGGACTTTTTGCCGAACGTGTATAATGAGGGCATACCATATTTTTATCCGAGGTATGACCATGAACAAAGCAGACCTGTATGAAACCGTCGCACTGGATGAAGAACGGTACGCGCTGCTCATTCTCGATCAGACGCGTTTACCGGGAGAGGTCAAAATGCTGGCGCTGACCGACCTGGAATCGATCTGGCAGGCGATCCGTCAGCTGAAAGTGCGCGGCGCTCCGGCGATCGGCGTGGCCGCCGCGATCGGCTTGTACCTGGCGGCACGCCAGATCAAGGCCGATTATTATGCGGATTTCCTGGACGCCTTTACTGCGGCCAAAGCGTACCTGGCCACAGCCAGGCCGACGGCAGTCAACCTTTTCTGGGCGCTTGACCGCATGGCGGGGGTTGTTGCCGATCACAAAGACACTGATGTGAAGACCATCGTGCAACATCTGCACGATGAAGCGGTCGCCATCCGATCGGAAGACATAGCCGTCTGCAGGGCCATCGGCATGCATGGACTGCAACTGATTAATGACGGCGACGGCCTTCTGACCCACTGCAATGCCGGCCGGCTGGCGGCGGTTCGCTATGGCACGGCACTGGCGCCCATCTACCTGGCCCATGAGCAGGGATATCGGCTTAAAGTCTATGCTGATGAAACCAGGCCCCTGCTGCAGGGCGCCCGCCTGACCAGCTGGGAATTGACGGCAGCAGGGATCGATACGACCGTGATCTGCGACAACATGGCGTCGCAGGTCATGAGGAACGGCTGGGTGCAGGCGATTTTTGTCGGTTGCGACCGGATGGCCGCCAATGGCGATGCCTGCAACAAAATCGGCACATCAGGCCTGGCGATCCTGGCCAAATATTACCAGGTTCCGTTCTATGTCTGCCTGCCGACGTCAACAATCGACGTCAGAACAGCGACGGGGCAGGATATCCCCATTGAACAGCGCGACGCAACAGAGGTCTCCGAGATGTGGTATCAAAAACCGATGGTGGCGGAGCAGGCCAAAGTCTACAATCCAGCCTTTGATGTTGTCGCACACGACCTGATCAGCGCCATCATCACAGAACACGGCATCCTGTATCCGCCGTATACCGGGAAAATAACTGATGCAGGCTGACCGATCAGGCAGGAATGATGAATTCATCTTTCTTTCAGGAGGCCATATGAAGCGTTGTACATTGCTCATTCTTATAGTCTTACTGGCTGTCGCGGGCTGCAGTACACCCAATCAAGAAACGGACCATAACACATCTGCCTCTGCGGACAGCCAAAGTAAAGAGACGATGAAGACAGAGCTGACACATGTTGCCGTTGACAGAGAAAGTAAAATACCACCCGGCGCAGTTAAGATGGTTTCTGCTACAGATGATAATCCGCCCTTATCATATGCCTCCGATTTCATGGACCCTGTTCCCCTGCCTTATCCCATCAATACCGCGGGCGGTGAGGACTCAGCGTTCATCTTGCCGGATGGCCAGACGCTGTACTTCTTTTTCACTCCAGATGTCAGCATACCGGTTGAACAACAGGTGTTGGACCAGACTACCGGCATCTACATCTCGCACCGGCTGAACAACGCGTGGACAGATCCTGAGCGGGTATGGCTTCAGGATCCTGGCAAACTTGCTCTGGATGGCTGCCAGATTGTCATGGACAGCGAAATGTGGTTCTGCTCGGCAAGAGAAGGTTATACAGGCCTGAACTGGTTCAGGGCACAATTCAACGATAAGATCGGGCAATGGGAAAACCGGACGCTTGTTGAGTTTCCTGAACAATGGCAAGTCGGAGAACTCCACATCTTCGCGGATACACTCTACTTTCACTCTGCCAGGCCGGGCGGTCAAGGCGGTCTGGATATCTGGATGATGGAACTGGCAGATGATGGATCATGGCTTGAACCCGTCAATGTCATGTCTGTAAACAGTGATCGCGACGAAGGCTGGCCCGCGCTTTCACCTGATGGAAACGAGCTCTGGATCTCGAAAGACTATGCACTCTGGCGATCTTTGAACGTCAATGGCCAGTGGACAGAACCGGAAAAGGTCATATCTCCGCTGGCCGGTGAGGCTACGATTGATCAGGATGGAAACGTCTATTTCACACACCATTTTTACAAAGGCGACAAAATGATCGAAGCCGACATTTATGTCGCTTATCGGAAAATAGATTCTTAAGTCAGATTCGATCTATTCGTGGACATATGTATTCATTGACAAAATCCAAAACTACAAGGATTACGAGCGCGTGTATCAAGCCTGTACCTGAGAAAGAATGTCGACATTTACATCGCAGGTTCAAACGCTTATCTGCTGCCGAAGACCTGTCCAGTTTGACAGAAAACCGCTCATGTCTTATGATGACAGTGATTTAACTGACCGCAAGAAACAACAAGGAACCTAAGGGAAAGCAAAGCGATGAACCGCATGCAGAGATGGACAGCATTTACCGCACTGATGACAGCCCGTATGGCTGCCAGGGGCATAAGTGCGCCCTTTTTAGGGTCTGTCACTGCAACATCTGCTTTGTCAAGCGGCTCTCATCATTCCCGAAACAGCACCGGATAATCATCTCCAGTCCGGCCTGTCCGAAACATGATCAGCCTCGAAGCACAAAGCAGCTTCGGGGCTTTTTATTTCGGGGCATGCAGATGCCTGAGATGCCCCTCAAACAAGGAGTATGTTATGCTGGAAATATCGATCAATCAGATCAGCAAATACTATGGCGCCAACCTGATTTTCAGCGGTGTCAGTTTTGACATCATGAGCGGAGACAGAATTGGCCTGGTCGGCCACAATGGCTGCGGGAAAACAACCCTGCTGCGGATGATTCAGGGAACTGAAAGCTGCGATGCCGGACAGATCATGATCCGGAAGAATGCCCGCGTCCGCTGTCTGGAGCAGATGCTGACTTTTTCGTCGCAGATGACCGCGGACGATATCTGTGCGGCAGCTTTCGCCCAGGTGGACCAGTTGCGGCAGCAGCTGCGCCGGCTGGAACTCGAGATGACACATGAAAGCGGCGCTGCCCTCGACCAAACCATGCGGCAATACAGCCGCCTGACCGGGCAGTTTGAGAGCATGAACGGCTACGAAACAGAAACCCGGATTGAAAAGGTCATGCAGGGGCTGGGGATCACCTATGAGATGCGCCAGATCTGCTTTGAAAAACTCAGCGGCGGCGAGAAAACCAGGGTCGCCCTGGCCCGGCTTTTGCTGGAAGAGCCCGATATCCTGCTGCTGGATGAACCGTCAAACCACCTGGACATCGCTTCCATCGAGTGGCTGGAGACCTTTATCAGTGGCTATCGCGGCACTGTGCTGATTGTCTCGCATGACCGACATTTCCTCGAGCGCACGGTCAACAGGATTGTCGAACTGCATGCAGATCGCGCAGAAGCCTATGTCGGCGGCTACAAGGCATACCTGGTCGAGAAGGAAACCCGCTTTGAGCAGGCGATGCTGACCTATGCCCAGCAGCAGAAAAAGATTGAGCGCATGGAGCAGCAGATCGAACGCTATCGCATCTGGGGCGCCATGCGCAGCAGTGAAAAAATGGAACGGGCAGCCACCGTGCTGCAGCGAAAACTCGATCGGGTCGAGCGGCTGGACAAACCCGATCCGGGCCGGCACAAACCGCGCCTGTCACTCAAGGACCAGCGCCGTTCCGGTCAGGAAGTGCTGCAGATTAAAGATCTCAGCTATGCTTATGGTTCGCTGGAATTGCTTCGCGACATCAAGCTTG
>JAWSUP010000128.1:0-7779 GCA_033549405.1 Bacillota bacterium
CCATCAGGCCGGCAAAATCGGCTGTACGCCTTTCCAAGTCGGCTAACAGCTCTCGAATGCGCAAAGATCCCAGCAACATGTTCTGGCTGAAAATAAACCGGCCTTTATCATAGACTGTCACCTGGATACTGCCTGCACCGACATCGACAAGCAAGGTGCCTTGTTTGATCAGCTCGGGAAATTCCGGCATGCGCGTCGAGGCTGCCAGAATATGACCGGCGCGCTCTTCGGCATTGTCCAGTATCTGGATGCTGATGCCGCAATTTTTTTCGATCTGGTCCAGCACATACTCCCGGTTGGCCGCTTCCCGGAAAGCGCTGGTCGCAACAGCCCGGTATGCGGCGATCCGATATGTTTTCATCTCACTGACAAAGCCCTGCAGCACGGTGATGCATTCGTTCAAGACGTCCTGGCTGATCTTGCCGCTGGTATAGGTATCTGTTCCCAGGGGCAACGTGCGCCGCATGGTGTCGATAATCTGCGGCGGATTGTGTTTATCGAGCTCAGCGATCTGCATCTGGATCTCATGCGAACCGACATCGATCGCCGCATAGGCTTTCTTGCGTGCCATGTCACTTACTCCTCATCCAGGCGTGGTATCAGTTTTCATCGCCAAATGATACGCCCAGATCCCTGGCCGACTGGACGAGCGGCGAATCCGGCGGGACCTGACGGCGGCGGCCGGCCACATCTGAAAGCGGCACCGGCACAGTCTTGCCGTTTTGCATGCCGACCATGAAGCCAAAGCAATTTTTTGTGATCAGCCCTGCTGCCGCTGTTCCCAGAACAGTGGCCAGGACGCGGTCATAGGGACAGGGCTGGCCGCCTCGCTGGAAGTGGCCAGGAACGGTAACCCGAATTTCCTGGCCCATCTTCTTTTCCAGATTATGCGCCAGGTGATAGGCAATTGACGGGTAACGCCAGGTGAGGCGGCTGTCTTTCTGATCTTTCTTTGACAAAGCCGCTTCCTGTTCGGACAAGGATCCTTCAGCGATTGTAATGATGGAGAACCGCTTCTGCTTTTTTTGGCGGTTTTCTAAAGCAGCGATAACCGCTTCCATACGATAAGGTATTTCGGGAATCAATATCACATCTGAACCGCCGGCAAGACCGGCATGCAAGGTCAGCCAGCCGGCTTTGTTACCCATCAGCTCGATGATGAAGACACGTCCGTGCGATGTGGCCGTCGTATGGATGCCGTCAATAACCGACGTCGCGATATTGACGGCGCTCTGAAAACCAAATGTGACATCAGTGCCCCACAGGTCATTGTCAATCGTCTTAGGCAGGGAAATAACGGGGACACCGGCCTGGCACAGCAGATTGGCTGTCTTGTGTGTTCCATTGCCGCCCAGCACAACCAGGCAGTCAAGTTTCCTTTTTTCACATGTCTGAATCATGGCCGTAAGCTTGTCCGGTCCGTCCTGCTGATCAGGGTCCAGAGGCTGCCTGACTTGCTTGAAAGGTTGGCGTGATGTTCCCAGGATCGTTCCTCCGATAGTCAGGATACCGGAAAAGTCGGCCGGTTTCATCTCGCGTGCATCATCGATCATCAGACCGCGATAACCATCCTGAAAGCCGAGCAGCAGAAGTTCGTCACACGCTTCATACAGTGCCTTGGCTACACCGCGTAAGGCCGTATTGAGTCCCTGGCAATCACCGCCGCTGGTTAACAGCCCAATTCTCTTCATTGGCAAACCATCCCTTTCAATACCCTGAGCCGCCATACCGGTCGGCGGAACACAACAAGCTGCAGGATCTGCTTCATAACTCTATTATAACCGCGATGCAACCTGAACGGCAAACCCATTGATGTAAAATTTCCAAAAGGCTTATGTATGCAAAATTTGATCCGGATTGACACAGGCCTGTTGCGAACGCTGGTATGACGGATTATGCGTTAATGTTGCATGAGACCTGCTTGATCGGTTATCATGGTCTTAAAGAGGTGAAAAATACATGGAAGGATATAAAGAAAATCCCAGCGATATTCGTCTGGCTGTGTTGATAGACGCCGACAACATCTCGCACCAGAACATACGCGGTATGATGGAGGAAATAGCCCGGTATGGCAACGCGACCATCAAGCGGATTTATGGTGACTGGACGAGGCCAAATCTGGCAGGATGGAAAAATCTGCTGCTCAACTATGCTATAACGCCTGTTCAACAATTCGGCTATACGTCCGGCAAAAACTCGACCGATTCAGCCATGATCATCGATGCGATGGATATTCTCTATTCTGAGAAAGCTGACGGCTTTTGCCTGGTGTCGAGCGACAGTGATTTCACACGGCTGGCGACACGCTTGAGAGAAGCCGGCATGACCGTCTACGGGATCGGCGAACAGAAGACACCGAACTCATTTATCGCTGCCTGCGACCGCTTTATTTACCTGGAGATTCTCGATGAGTCCCAACACGAAGAAACCGAACCGATCTTCCCCGAACAAAAGCCCATCAAGCAGCAAGTTGCGCAGAACAAAAAGAAGACCATCAAGAAGATCAGTTCTGATGTAATCAAGCTGATCTCGACGACCATCAGCGATGTAGAGGACGAGAATGGCTGGGCCTACCTGGGGGAAGTCGGCAGTCTGCTGCTGAAAAAGCAGCCTTCATTTGACGCCCGCAATTATGGCTTTGAAAAGTTAACACCCATGATCAAGGCGATCGGCCTTTATGAAATCGATGTTCGCGAAGGCGCACATTCGTCATCAAAGCACATCTACATCCGCATCAAAAACAAGAAAAGCTGATCATTCTAGTGACTTAGGGCATGTCCATATATAAATGGCTCTATTGCTTTCCCTCTCGGATCGACCAGGGGCATCCCTGATGCCAATCTCATCCACCAACGCGACAAATGTGCTGACATTATGGACGCTTCAGCGCCGGCCCAAATCCCTCAAACAAAAGACCCGGTCATTGTATCAACAACCGGATCTTTATGTGGTCGAGGTGAAGGGACTTGAACCCCCGACATCCTGCTCCCAAAGCAGGCGCGCTAGCCAACTGCGCTACACCTCGCCGCGCTTCACGATTATAAACGATCAGCAGATTTTACGCAAGACACCCCTTGTATCTACTGAGCGTGTATTCGTCTTCAGGATCTGGTAAACTGTAAGTAGTTGTTAAGAGCCCAAAGTGATCATAAGCCTTGTCAACACAGCTGACATCAAGAATAAGTCAATTGCAGATCCGGGAGGGATGCAACATGCTAGAAAATATTATCAAAAGCTGGGAATTGTTTGATTTAAATCAGTCGCTGGCAGGTTCACTTCTGCGCGAGACCATGTGGCCATGGGAAGTGCTGGGCAGCATCCATGACTTGATCCTGACGCTGGGGCCTTCACTGCCGAGTGACGAGTACGAGCGGATCGATGATCATGTCTGGGTTGCCAGAGACTGCCAGATAGCGGCATCGGCCTCTATCAACGGTCCCCTGATCATCGGTCACGAGACTGAAGTGCGCCATGGCGCTTTCATCCGGTCCAATGCCCTGATTGGCAGCCAGGCTGTGGTCGGCAATTCTACCGAACTTAAGAATGTCATTTTATTTAATGGCGTCCAGGTGCCGCATTATAATTATGTGGGTGATTCGATCCTGGGATACCGGGCCCATATGGGAGCCGGCGCCATTACATCCAACGTCAAGGGCGACCGCACCTTGATCACGCTGCGTGTCGGTACGGAACGCATCGAAACCGGTCTGAAAAAAATGGGCGCACTGCTGGGCGATTATGCTGAAATCGGCTGTAACAGCGTCTTGAATCCCGGCACGATCATCGGCCGCAATACGCAGATTTATCCGCTGACAATGGTCCGGGGAACGATCCCGCCCAATTGCATCTATAAGCAAACGGGTGAAATAGTCGCCAAAAACCTGTAGGCTTGATCAAGTCAGCCCCAAAGTAATGCAACAACAAAAAAAGAGCCTTTCGTCGAGAGAGGCTCCTTTTTATTGTTGCGTTAAAAATGCAGTTTACCTACAGGCTTTCTGGTGTTTTATCCCGCTGCACGGGGCAGGAAAGCAGTATCTTTAACTCAGTAGTTCTCGCAAAACACTTCGAAATAGGCTTTGGGGTGTTTGCAGGCAGGGCAGATCTCGGGAGCAGCATTACCTTCGTGAACATAGCCGCAGTTTTCGCATTTCCACAGGACAGGCTCATCTTTCTTGAAGACCCTGTCGTTGGCGATGTTGTCAGCCAGCTTCAGGTAACGGGCTTCATGGCGTTTTTCCACCTCGGCAATCTTGCGGTACGTCGCCGCGATGTCCTTGAACCTCTCCTGGGCTGCTGTCTCGGCAAAATTCTGGTACAGGTCGGTCCATTCTTCGCGTTCACCTGCGGCGGCAGCGATCAGGTTCTCCCGCGTATTGCCGTAGGCAATCGGGTAGGCGGCCGTTATTTCGACCGGAATGGCCACGTTGGACCCTTCCAGTCCGGCAGCGATGAACTTGAAGAACATCTTGGCGTGTTCCTTCTCGTTCTCAGCAGTCTCAATGAAAAAAGCTTCGATTTGTTTGTAATCTTCTTTTTTGGCAATCGAGGCATAATACGTGTAGCGGTTTCTTGCCTGTGATTCGCCGGCAAATGCTTTCATCAGGTTGATCAGCGTTTTGGTTCCTTCTAGTTTTGGCATAATGTCCTCCTCTGGCTCTTAGCGTAAAAAATATTGCGCTTCTTTTCTAGTCCCGGCTATCTCTATTTGTGCCGGGATTATCTTATTATATCATGATCGGCAGTTATGGTCTGATTTGGCACATGTGCTGTTTTCGTTAAAATTCTGTGAACAGTGACCTCATCTTCTGCAGGTCGACTGCCGGAAAGCGGTTCCACGGCGGTTCAGCAGGCGGAGCTGCACTGAAAAAAAGCTGTTCTGGGCGGGTTGGATGGGAAAAACCGAGTGCACAGGCAAAAAGGGCCGGCTCACTCACCTTTCCTGCAGATGTGCTTTGTTGCTGCAGCCCATAACGCCTGTCTCCGACGATCGGCCAGCCCCTGGATGCCAGCTGCACGCGGATCTGGTGGGGTCTGCCCGTACCCAGGCGAATGCCTAAAAGACAGAGACCGGATTCTGCGTCTGCTGAAACAACAACATAGGAGAGCCAGGCTTCTTTGCCAAAGCCGGGCGGAACGATTTGCACAAGGTTACGAGCAGGGTCTTTTTCCAGACAATCCGATAATTTTCCGCTTGGCGGTTCTGGACAGCCATGGACAACCGCCAGATAATATTTCTCGAACTGATGCTGCCGGATCTGGTTGCTCAAACGGCCGGCCGCCTTGGATGTTCGGGCGAAAACCATCACGCCGCCGACCGGTTGGTCCAGGCGGTGAACCAGGCCGAGGAAAACACGCCCCGGTTTCTGGTAACGCTGACGGATATCTTCTTTCAGCAGTGTCAGCATGTCCAGGGTTTGACTGCCATCTGCCTGGGACAGAAGTCCTGGTTTTTTAACCGCAACCAGAATGTGATTATCCTCATAAAGGATTTGCGGCTGGCTTGCTGTCACGGAGTCCACCGACCTGTTGCACCGCATGGCAGCAGCAGTGGCCGGGCTGTCGCCGGCAGGCAAAGTTCGGCCGCACTTGCCTCGCCGCCATGAACCGGGCATATAATCAGTTTGAGAATATCTGCCAGTGCAGTTGGCGCCAGACCTGAGGTGTAGGCGTTGAGCAGGAAAAAAAGCGGTTTTTCAGATAGCAGGCGGGTGCACCGCTCAACCAGACCATACAGTGCTTCTTCCAGTTTCCACATTTCTCCGGATGGACCGCGCCCATAGGCCGGCGGATCCATGAGAATGCCGTCATATTGTCTGCCTCGCCGTAATTCGCGTTCGACAAATTTAACGGCATCATCGTTAATGAATCGGATATTACTGTCTGCCAGCCCTGACAACTGCACGTTTTCCCGTGCCCGGGCGTTCATGCCCTTGGAGGCATCGAGGTGGACCACCTCAGCGGCGCCGGCAGCCGCACAGGCAATGCTGGCTGCGCCTGTATAGGCAAACAAATTGAGGATGCGCGGCTTTTGCCCGGCGACCACAGCTTTCTGGATGGAGCGGATACAAAAATCCCAGTTGGCTGCCTGTTCCGGAAACAGGCCGGTGTGTTTGAAACCCATCAGCGTGAGGCGAAACGTGAGCGGGCCTGCCGGACTGTCGTAGCGGATATTCCAGCTCTGCGGCATGTCGGCAGACTGCTGCCATGAACCGCCACCGCTGCTGCTGCGGTTATACCGCGCATCAGGCCGCGGCCAGGGATCATGCGGCCAGATGGCCTGGGGATCCGGTCGCTGCAGCACATAGGGCCCCCAGCGCTCCAGTTTGTCGCCGTCACCGGCGTCGATCAGCTCGTAGGACTGCCATTGATCGGCTATGAACATAAATCATTCTCCTTATCAAACGTCAATAATTATATCACAAACGCAACTATCACATCCCACCTGAGGATAGAGCTGAGAAAGCCTCGTGGAGCCTTGTGGATAAGATGCGATACAAAGGTGAACAATCATGGAGAATCGCCACCGGGCCGGCTATTTGCTGTATAATGAGAGCAACGGCGAAACTGCCAGGCCTCGGAGCCGGCAATCTTTTTGGGTTGGTGAACCATATGGGAAAAATACCGCATATCCTGATTTGCGACGATGATCCGGTAATCCATGAATCATTGGGACTTTATCTCAAGGCTGAGCGCTATTTATACAGTTCTGCCTACAATGGCGAGCAAGCCCTGCAAATGGCAGAAAGTGATCAGCCCGACTTGATCATACTCGACCTGATGATGCCGAGGATCACAGGGACGGAGGTTTGCCGCGAAATCAGGCGGCGCAGCAATGTTCCGATCATCATGCTGACAGCAAAAGGCGAAGAAATCGACCGTGTTCTGGGCCTGGAACTGGGTGCAGATGACTATATTGTCAAACCGTTCAGTCCGCGTGAAGTGATTGCGCGCATTAAGGCTGTCCTGCGCCGCCTCGGTGAAAAAAGCCAGGAAAGCCGGTCGCTTTTGCGCTTTGATGGACTGGAGATCAATATCGACAACTACCAGGTCAAAGTCAAAGGGGAAACCGTACCCTGCACGCCTAAAGAGGTCGAGATACTGCATCTTCTGGCTTCTCATCCCGGACAGGTGATGGATCGCGAGCAGATTCTGTCCCAGGTGTGGGGATATGATTATTTTGGCGATACTCGCACGGTCGACACGCACATCAAGCGCATCCGGCAGAAAATAACCCACGACCAGGCCGGCTGGGGCCTGATCACTGTATATGGTGTCGGTTATAAATTCGAGGTTTTTCGCTGAATGCAGAAAAGCATATTCTTCAAGCGCGTTCTGTCCTTGCTCATCCTGGCCCTGCTGCTCTGGGCTTTGCTGACCGCAATCATATACAGTTTGATCTCACGGCCGGTATTCACGCGCATCAAGGTTGGCGAGCTCCAGCCCAAAGCTGAGTCGATTGCCGACATGGCGTCGTCAACTTTTCTCAAATACGATCCCTATTTTGATGAATTGATCCAGTCTTCACTCGACTTTTTTGATGCCTGGATATTTGTTGTCGACGGTCTGAGCGGCGATTTCCGCAACACAGCCCTGCCGTCTGACTCTGCATCAGCCGAACCGGATATCCGCAGCCAGATCAGCAGCCGCATGGAAATGCTCCTGTCCGGAGATTTTGCATCTGTTTGGTTCACCGGCCGTTTGCGCAACAATTCAGCAGGAGAAGTGCTTTTTGTCGGGGTGCCGGTTTACCTGCGCTTCGGTTCGCGCAGTACCATTATC
>JAWSUP010000128.1:7789-10265 GCA_033549405.1 Bacillota bacterium
TCGGTGCAGTTTTTTTTGTACAGCCGATGAAAGAGCTGACAGCAGGTCTCAGCAGCATGAATATTGCCCTGCTCGTTTCATCTCTGTTTGTCTTTATCGTCATGACCATACCGGCTTACATGGCAACTGCCCGACTGATCCGGCCACTGCGACAGACCAGGGACATTGCCCTGGCCATGGCTGCCGGTGATTTTTCTGTTCGCGCCGACGTTCACCAGAAAGGCGAAATCGGTGAGCTGGCCATGACCATGAACAACCTGGCTCATGACCTGGAGAAAACAATCGCCGATTTGGTTCTGGAACGCAACCGACTCAAGCAGATTCTCGACGGCATGAGTGACGGCCTGATCGCCGTCGACAGCAACGGCAGATTCATGCAGGCCAACCAGGCAGCATGGTCATTGCTTGGACATGAGATAAACCCTGATGTGCCCAGGACTGATCCGCTATCCTGTTGCGCTGAGTTAACAGATGTTTTCGACCAGGCTCTGGGGCAAATCGCACCTGCAGCCTGTCAACTGCAAGTTGACGATCATATTGTCCGCGTCCAGGCAGCACCCCTGACAGATGATGCCGGCCGTGTTGCCGGTGCTGTGGCGCTGCTTCATGATGTCACCGAATCAGAACGCTTGGAACAGACACGGCGCGATTATGTCGCCAATGTATCCCACGAGCTGCGCTCACCGCTTACGGCCATGCGAGCCCTGATCGAGCCGCTCAGCGACGGCATGGTGTCTGATGAAGCTGACAGGCAAAGGTATTACGGCATCCTGCTGCGCGAAAACATTCGCCTCTCGCACCTGATCGACGACATGCTCGAGCTTTCCCGGCTGCAGGCTGGCAATCTGTCAGTTCAAATGGAAGTTTTCAGCCTGACTGCCCTGCTCCTGGATCTGGCCGCCAAGTATGGTCCCCAGGCCGAAGAACAAAAACTGTCCCTGGTTCTGCCGCAGAATAGTCATGATTGTCCCCCTGCATATGGTGATCCGGACCGGGTCGAACAAGTACTGATCATTCTGATTGACAATGCCATCAAGTTCACACCTGCCGGCGGACGCATTGAACTGCAGCTCGAGTGGAACGACAACCGGATCCTGGTTCATGTGCGTGACAATGGCATCGGCATTGCACCAGTCGACATCAAGCATGTCTTTGATCGCTTCTACAAAGCGGATAAAGCGCACCAGCAGCCAGGAACCGGACTCGGACTCTCAATTGCCCGGGAAATATTACAGCTGATGGGGCAATCCATCTCAGTACGCAGCCAGGATGGACAAGGTACTGTTTTTACATTTACGCTTGACCGGGGCAATCTTGACAGATAAGGGACTGCTTTGAAATAACTTGCTCTATGATTCTCCCACAGAATTGACCTTACTCATCAATTCTGCGGGAGAAAGGCCAACAAATTGCTAAGCTGTCCTTAATTGTTGTCTTGCGGTCATAGTCTCTTCATATTTGATCGATAAAATATAGCTGGCATTAGCCAACCCGGGGCATTGACATGCCCCATCCACGGGAAAGGATGTACACAACATGGTCCTTGTCTGTGTCACGGACCAGGAGTCATGCGGCAGGCTGATCAAAGCCGGCAGAAACCTGGCAGATATGATGTCGGTCCCCCTTAAAGTCATCTCAGTTCGTCCGCGTCAGTCAGGCAACTGGTTCGCCAGTGATGAGCTTGAATACCTGTTTAATCTGGCCAAGCTGCTCGACGCCGAAATGATCATTCGTTTTCATGATTATGCCGCTGAAGCTGTCACAAATTATATCGAGAAGCAAGATGTCCAGGCCGTAATCGTCGGTGAACCGCCCCAGGCAGGGCAAAGTATATTTATTACCAGTCTTGAAGAACGATTTTTCAATCTGCCGATTCTTTGTGTCAAAGATGACGGTCAGTTATGCCTGGCAGCTGCTTACCGCGGCAATGACGCACTGGATGATTTCAGATGACGATTCCTGCTGAATCCACACCAGGCACCCGCATCAACAAATTCATTGCAGATAGCGGTTTGTGCAGTCGTCGTGAGGCCGATGGTCTGGTTAATGACGGAGTCGTGACCATTGATGGGGCAGTAGCCCGGGCCGGCAGCCGCGTATTGCCCGGCCAGACCGTCAAGGTGCGGGACGAGCCCATTCTGAAAAACGACGATCTTCTATATATCATTTTATACAAGCCCATTGGCATCACCTGCACGACCGATCCGCGACGCGGTGACAACATCATTTCCTACCTCAGTTTTGAACAGCGCGTCTTCCCTGTCGGCAGGCTTGATCGCGATTCTGAAGGCCTCATTTTCCTGACAAACGACGGCGCCATCGTCAACAAGATCCTGCGGGCGGAAAATCGGCATGAGAAAGAATATCGCGTTACGGTCGACAAACCGGTCACGGAAGCATTTTTAGCGCAAATGGCCCAGGGTGTGCCGATCCTCGGGACTGTTACACGGCCATGCCGGGTCACAGCGGAGCAGGA
>JAWSUP010000129.1:0-10212 GCA_033549405.1 Bacillota bacterium
ACAACTGCCAGCAGACAAATTGGTGAGGACGCCCTGCTACATCGTCGATGAACAGGCGTTGGAAGACAACCTGCGCATCCTGGCTTCCGTTTCGAAGCAGGCCGGATGCAAAATCCTTCTGGCGCAGAAGGCATTTTCCATGTACGCTGTCTACCCGCTGATCAGCCGCTATCTCGACGGAACCACCGCCAGCGGCTTGTATGAAGCGAAGCTGGGCCACGAGTTTTTTGGCAAAGAAACACATGTCTTTTCTCCCGCCTACACCGATGAGGAATTTGCCGACATACTGGCTGTGTCTGACCATCTGGTCTTCAATTCCTTCACGCAGTGGCGGCAGTTCGGCAGCCGGGCTCTGCAGGCCGGAAAAACCTGCGGCATGCGGGTCAATCCCGAAAAACCAACCCAGGCACATACGCTCTATGATCCCTGTACGCCGGCATCCCGCCTCGGCGTCACCCGCGACCAGTTCTGTCCTGACCAGCTCGACGGGCTCTCAGGGTTGCATTTCCACTGCCTGTGCGAGCAGAATGTGGATGCTCTGGAAGCCGTTCTGGCCGCGTTTGAAGAAAAATTCGGCGCCTATCTGGCTCAGATGTCCTGGGTTAATTTCGGCGGTGGCCATCACATAACGCGACCTGATTATGACAGAAAGAAACTGGTTGACCTGATCAGGCGTTTCAAAGCAAAATATGATGTGACGGTCTACCTCGAACCTGGCGAAGCCGTGGCACTCAATGCCGGATACCTCGTGGCGACGGTGATTGACTTGATGACAAACGGCATGCCGATCGCCATCCTGGACACATCGGCGACCTGTCATATGCCGGATATCCTGGAGATGCCCTATCGTCCGCAGATAATCGGTGCAGGTGCCGCAGGTGAAAAGCCGCACCTGTATCGTCTTGGCGGGCCGACTTGCCTTGCCGGCGACATCATCGGCGATTATGCCTTCGACCAGCCGCTGAGAATCGGTGATCAGCTGGTATTCTGTGACATGGCGATCTATACCATGGTTAAAAACAATACATTCAACGGCATGCGCTTACCGAGTATAACGCTCTGGCACAAGAATGACACCATAGAGGTTATCCGGCAATTTGGCTACGAAGATTTCAAGAACAGGCTTTCCTGACATTGGGCTACAGCACCTGTCGGACAGACGGTCTTTCTGTAACTGAAGTTCCTGTTTGCATAATTGCTTGTTGTTATAATTGACGGCAGATGTATCTGGTATCCGTCGCAAATGCGACATGGCAGCTTCGGATCTGCAGGATCCGATGAAACAGGAGGAAGATATGTTAATCAGTTTAAAAGATATAAAAGGATTTTCAATACAGGCCAAAGACGGTGAGATCGGTAAAGTGAATGACTTTTATTTTGACGATCAGGCATGGACCGTCCGCTACCTGGTCGACAAGACCGGATTCTGGCTGTTTGGTCGCCAGGTTCTGATCTCTCCGGCATCCGTCAGGGAGATCAACTCAGACCAGATGATCTTTGTGGTTGGACTGACGCGTGACCAGGTGGAAAAAAGTCCAAAAGTTGATAAAGAAAAGCTGCTGACCCGGGATGCAGAGAATAGCCTGATCAATTACTATCAGTGGCCGTCCTATCTGGGCGGGTCGGATTCTCTGGCCGAAGCCGGTTATACGCAGACACAAGCGCCCTATCCGCTGAGCATGAGAGGGAACAGAGACATTGCCCAGGATGCGGACCAGGATGGTCCTGGCCTGAAGAGCAGCGAAAATATACTGGGTTACCACATCTCGACCAACAATGGCGACCTGGGATTTGTTGATGATTTTATTGTCAACAGTAAAACCTGGGAGATCCGCTATATGGTAATTGATGCCAAGAAGGGGCTAAACGGCAAGAAAATCCTGATCGCACCCGAATGGATCGACTGGATCAGCTGGAAGAAACAGCGTGTTTCTGTCAGCATGGACCGCGAAAAAATCCAGGGTTGTCCTAATTTTGATTTGTCCACACCCATTGCCCGTGAGTACGAGGAGCTTTTGTACGAACATTACGAGTGCAAGAAATACTGGGATGACAATGATCATTGACGCGAAAGGTCCGGACCTGATTCGGAGCCATGTAGTCCGGTCCCAGCTTTGGTAGCGGCGCTTCACATGTGTCGCGTTGTTTTCCTGGTTGATATGAATGCCTTTTTTATTACCTGTGAGACGACCCGCAATCCGGCATTAGCCGGTCGGCCGGCCGCCGTTGCCGGTGATCCCCGGCAACGAGCGGGGATTATTCTGGCTGCCAATTATGAAGCGCGCGCCTGTGGTGTCAAGACCGCAATGGTGCTACGTGATGCATTAAAGCTCTGTCCCAATATGTTGCTGGTGCCGCCTGACCACACCTTTTATGAACAGATGTCGCGTGAAGTCATGCACTTGCTGGCCCACTATACACCGGTTATGGAACAAAACAGCATCGATGAAGCCTGGCTTGACATGACCGGTTGTGAAGGTTTGCATGGAACGCCACAACAGGCAGCCAATCATCTGATGAATGAAATCAGGGAAAAGCTGGGCTTGATGTGCTCGATTGGAATTGCCCCAAATAAATTTCTGGCGAAAATGGCTTCTGAAATGAAAAAGCCGATGGGCATCACAACACTGCATATGGAAGATATCCCGCTTCGTCTCTGGCCATTGCCGGTTGGTAACCTGTATGGTGTTGGCAAAAGCACGACCGACAAGCTGGCCAGCCTCGGTATTCATACGATCGGTGACCTGGCGGCAGTCGATGAGCAATTTCTGGCAGCTCGTTTCGGCAAAATGGGCTACGAGTTGCACGAACACGCGCACGGCAGGGACTCTGCGCCGGTTCAACCACATGATGGCGATGAGATGAAGTCAATCAGCCGGTCCACGACGTTGGCAAAAGATCTGACTGACCTGGAGCAGGCAAAGCAGATTCTTCTGGAACTGGCCGATGATATCGGGGCAACGACCCGCCGACACGGAAAAAAAGGGCAGACAATCCATATCACTTTGAAGTACAATGATTTCACAGTCATTACCCGGCAGTCCACGATTCGGCCGACGTGTGCCACGCATGACATCTATGCGGCCGGCTGCCGTCTGCTGGAGCAGAACTGGAACCAGAACCGGCCGGTGCGCCTGATCGGAATCGGCCTTTCCGGCTTTCAGATGGACTGTGCTGCCGGTCAGCTGTCCCTCTTTGACCTGCCGGGCCAGGACGGGCAGAACGACCGCCATGAAAAGCTTGACAAAACCATCGATGAGATCCGCGACCGCTATGGATCCGATTGCGTGACCTATGGCAAGCTCTTACGCAAAAAACAGGGGAGAAATGACCATGATAATCGAGAAGGATCGGCTCCCGGGCCTAATCCAGAACAGCCTGAGTTACACAACCGATGATGATGGTTACATGACTTTTCTGCGATTTTCAGAAAAGCAAATGGCATTTTATGCAGACAATCCGTTTTTTCACCTGATGAGCACCTGTTCTTCAGGTATTTGTTTATCATTCGAAACGGATGGAAATGAAGTTATCCTGGATTGCAGGACAGCGGATCTGAACCGCAAGGTCCTGGAACAGATCAAAGGTGAGATGACCTTTGGCGAGATCTTGCAAAAACTCGGTGAAACCGTCAAGAAGGTCAACCAGGCACGCAGCCGCCTGGATATCATCCAGCATTTTGACCTTTATGTTGACGACCATTACCTCGACGCAGTTCGCATCGGCAATGATAAAATCAATATTTTTCTCTGTAATCCGGAACACCGCCGCGTTCATGTCAGGATCTGGCTGCCGCTCTATAAGCCGCTGTCTCTGCGCAGCGTATCATCTGACGCCATGATCTGGCCGCATCAGTCGGATCGGCCGCGCCTTTTAGCTTTCGGTGACTCGATCACGCAGGGATTTGTAGCCGGCAAGCCGTCATTTTCATATGTAGCCCAACTGGCCGAACTGCTGGAGATGGACGCCATCAATCAGGGCATCGGCAACATCACCCATGATCATCGGATTCTTGACGATTGGGACAACCTGGAGCAGCCTGATCTGATCACGGTGGCATATGGGACGAATGACTGGCACAGCGATGATGACCTGGAAACCATCAGGGCATATATCGAAGCTTTCTACGCACGGCTCCAGACGGTTTTCCCCCGGATCCCCGTCTATGTCATCACCCCGATCTGGCGTGATGACCTGGAAGAACCCAAAACATGCGGCACCTTCCGGGAGCTGACCCTGGTGATCCGTCAGATAGCCGGTACACTCAGCCAGGTTCGTCTGATCGACGGCCTTGACATATCCCCGCATAACCCGACCTGTTACTCAGACGGCTGGCTCCACCCCAATATAACCGGCTTTTCCTATATGGCCCCGCGCCTGTATCGGATCATCAAGGACTGGCGGGCAGCCGGACCTGCATAGATGCGTATGAACAATCATTACAACACAGACAGGAGAATGGTTTATGGCAACAGCTGAATTACTGCAACAGAGGGCACAAGAATTGCGCCTTTCCATCGTGGACATGATCCACAAGGCCGGCAGCGGTCACACGGGCGGCAGTCTGTCGTGTGCGGAGATTCTGACCGTCCTGTATGATGTGATCATGAATGTCCGACCGGATCAGCCTGCGTGGGAAGACCGGGACCGGTTTGTCCTGAGCAAGGGCCACGGCGCGCCTGCGCTCTATGCGGTTCTGGCCAGAAATGGTTTTTTTGACACTGACCGGCTGGACACGCTGCGTCAGCTTGAGAGTTGTCTGCAAGGACACCCCTGCATGTTCAAACTGCCCGGCGTGGAAATGTCCACAGGCTCTCTTGGCATGGGCTTATCGGTCGGTGTCGGCATGGCGCTGGCTGCGAAACTGCAAGGGAAGAAGTACCGCGTGTATGTCTTGTGTGGAGACGGCGAATTGAATGAAGGCCAGAATTGGGAGGCTATGATGTCCATGGCTAAATGGCAGCTTGACAATCTCGTCTTGATCGTCGACCGCAATCATGTCCAGCTGGACGGTACTGAGGCGCAGGTGATGCCACTATTCGACCTGCAGGCAAAACTGGCGGCTTTTGGCCTGTCTGTAACCTGCTGTGATGGCCACGATACCCAGCAGCTCCTGGATGCCTTCAAGGCAGTTGCCGGTCAGGCCTGTCCGGCTGCAATCATTGCAGAGACGGTTAAGGGAAAAGGTGTCTCGTTTATGGAAGGAAAGTCAGAGTGGCATGGCAAGACCATCGACTCAGATGATTATCGCAAAGCAGTCAACGAAATCAGGGGGGAATTGGCATGAGTGATTCAATTGCGATGAGAGCCGTTTTCGGCGAAGCACTGTGTGAAGCCGCGCATGACAGCCGCCTGGTTGTTCTTGACGCAGATGTCTCCAGCAGCACGCAGACAATCCTTTTTGCCCGGCAATACCCGGAGCGGTTTTTCAATTTTGGCATTGCTGAAGCCAATATGGTCAGTGCCGCGGCCGGCATGGCCACATGCGGACTGATCCCTGTTGTATCGACTTTTGCTTTTCTGATCGCTCTGCGGGCGGGAGACCCTGTCAGGAGCCTGATTGCTTACAACGGACTGAATGTCAAACTGGCTGGCGGATATGCCGGGCTTTCAGACTTTGCCGATGGCGCCAGCCACCAGTCGGTTATGGACCTGGCCCTGATGCGTGCCATGCCGAACATGACGGTATTGGTTCCTTCGGATATAGAGACAACCAGAGGTGCCGTTCATGCCATGCTGAAGCATGACGGCCCAGTCTATCTGCGCCTGTCGCGAGCGCCCGTTTCATCCTGCCATGAGGGCGACACCAGTTTTGAGATCGGCAAGGCCAGGATCATCCGTGAAGGGCGAGACGTTACACTGGTCGTCTGCGGGACAATGCTTCCGGCCGTGATGGAGGCAGGTCAGGCGCTGGCAGCATCCGGTATCGATGCAGCCATACTTGAGTATCCGACTATCAAGCCATTTGACAGAGACATATTGATCAGATCAGCCAGGAGAACCGGCGCAGTTGTCAGCATCGAAGAACACAGCATCATCGGCGGGTTGGGCGGCGCTGTCGCAGAAGTTCTGTCAGAAGACTGCCCGGTCCGGCTCAAGCGGATCGGCATACAGGACTCATTTGGCGAAAGCGGTTCATATGATGAGCTGCTGGAACGGTTTGGGCTGTCTGCCCGGCGGATCGTGGAAACGGTGCGTAGCTGGCTCTGAACCGTCGTAACAGCCAGACCCTATGGTGCTGTCGTTTTGGACAGCAGACGTAAGAGCCGGTCATTGCCAAACCCGATGACATCATAGAGGTACAGGATTTCGTCGATGGCGTTGTCCCGTGCGTATTGTGCCAGGTTACTCTGGTTGAAACGCAAGTCGATGACGTGGATCTCGTCGTAGTCGCGGGTCAGAAAAGGAATCAGGCAATTTGCGTAAGAATTTTTGATGACCATGATACGCCGATCATCGGTCATCCTGTCCGGACGTTCTGTCCGGATGACCAGAAGGGGATGGTTGCCGTCAAGAAAATAGCTGTACTTGTCTTTTTTGCTGAGGAACGTTTCGTTATATAAGCTGTCACGAATTTTGTCGCTGTTGCCGAATGAAACCTTGACGGGTACTGCCTGGTTCGGCCGGAAAACCTCGATCATATCGGGCTGGAGCCGATACAGGCCGGCCCGGGAGAAGGATGTCCCGAAGAAAGATTGCGTGACATGCTCGATCTGGTAGTCTTCAAAGGACGGGACAGGCTGACCGGACTGATGCTGCCAGGACTGCCAGGCATAAAAGGCGCCGCGCATGGTCCAATGATGGTCTGTCTTAAAATAGATGGCTTCGTTGGACTTTTGCTGCAATGCCAAAAGAACATCGACAAAGGTGACGGCATCTGACAGAGATGCGCGGACAGCTTCGATAAAGGCAGTCTGGTCGTCAGTCGTCGCCAGCTTCGGCAGCTTGTCAGGATAGATCGCAGCAGAAGTCGGCGCCAGCAGAAATATGACCGGAATATCAGGCAGCAGCTGCTGCAGGTGCAAGATCCCCTGAATTACTTCTTGCAGTTCATCTTCTGCCGGTCGCGAAAATTTCTGGATCAGGTACTGGTCGCGTCCGAAATAGATGCCGCGATTTTCTTTAAACCCAATGAGACGCATCAATTCGGCTTTGTAGCCCACCCACTGATCGCGTCCGGCGATCTGGTCTGTCATCCAGAGCTCCAGCTGGCGGCCATAGCGTCCGCTGACAAGGTCTTGCCAGGTAAAGACCGGGCGCAGTTCCATGTAACGGTTTTCCTGTTCGGAAAAGACAACATCGGGACGAATGAACAAGTCAGCGCCCAGGAGACCCAAATAAACAGCAAAAGCCAGGATCAGCAGTTTGATACTCCAGGAATGTCGCATAGACCATCACCTCAGAAACGAAAATAAAGGAACGGGTTGAACGTCATTTCCACGAGCCATCCGGTTGAGAGCAGCAGAACCAGGACCAGCCAGGCCGGTCTGGCAGCCGCTTCGAAGCGCGTGAATCGGGTTCGATTGCGCATAAACGCGAGCAGACGTTGCGGCAGGCGAGCACAGATGGCGACTAAGAGAATAAATATGAGCGCATAAGAGGACAGCCAGTAAAGGGCCTGCCTGTCAGCCAAAGCATGTCCGGACATCCCTGCCATCAGGCGCAAGAACTGCCAGCCTATGGCCAGATTGTCAAAAGCGAACAGGACCCACCCGACAAGGACGATCAACAGCGTGTACACATGCCGCAGCGGCCGCCAAAGCTTCTGCAAGAGTCGCGATAAGCCTGCTTTTTCCAAGCCGATCCACAGGCCGAAATAAAGGCCCCAGATCACGAAATTCCAGCTGGCGCCATGCCAAAGACCGGTCAAGAACCAGACAATCAGGAGATTGCGCCAGGTCAGCAGGCTTGATCCGCGACTGCCGCCCAGCGGGAAATAGAGGTAATCACGAAACCATGAGCCAAGTGAAATGTGCCAGCGCCGCCAGAAGTCCGAGATGCTGTCGGCCAGGTAGGGCTGGTTGAAATTCTCTTCAAATTCAAAACCGAACAGACGGCCCAGGCCGATCGCCATGTCAGAATAGCCGGAGAAATCGAAATAGATCTGGAAAGCAAAGGCGATAATCCCGATCCAGGCAGTCAGAACTGACATCTGGGCCAGTGGCAGGTCCTGGACAGATTGCCAGAGCTGGCCGATCGTATTGGCCAGGAGGACTTTTTTACCCAGGCCGATGATCAGGCGCTGCATGCCGCCATAAAACTGCATGACCGATTCCTGGCGCCCTTCCAGTTGGTCAGCCACGGTCCGGTAGCGCACGATCGGACCGGCGATCAACTGAGGGAAAAGACTGACATACGTTGTAAAGGTCAGCAGGTTCTTCTGGACAGGTGTGCGGCCCCGGTAGACATCGATCGTGTAGGACATGGTCTGGAATGTATAAAACGAGATGCCGATCGGGAGCGCCAGGTTCCATGCATTCATATTCAAGCCGGTCCAGTCATTAATGGTTAATGCTACAAAACCGGCGTACTTGAAGACACCTAAAAGCCCGATGTTGATGATGACGGATGAAATCAGGAACAGCCGAGGTAGGAACCGCTTCGACCGGAAGTGGTCGATCAGGCGACCGTGCGTGTAGTCGACGAGCGACGAGAATATCATCAGCACGATGTAAATCGGTTCACCCCAGGCGTAAAAAATCAGACTGAATAAAAGAAGGGTGAAGTTGCGGGCATGCCGGTAACGCTGCGGGACCAGGTAATAAACCAGCAGGCACACCGGGAGGAAGAAAAGTAAAAATGTCAAACTGCTGAAGACCATCCGGACATCAACCCACCTTTCAATATCTGACTTTAAGACGAATAGAAGAACTGATTAGTTCCCTGCCTTGTCGATTCCGGCATCCAACTGCTATAATTCAGGATAGAGTTGACCCTGGCGTAAAGCATATGTTTGACAATGTTTACCTGCAGCGAACAGTGAGGTGATTTCATCAAAAGGCTGATACGCCGTTTGCCCTATATGGTGACTTTCACGCTGATCTGGGTTATTCTCAATGAAAAATTGGGATGGCAGCAGATCGTGACCGGTTGTATCCTGTCGCTGGCCGTTCTGGCCTTTACCAACAGCCAGTTGTTGATGGAAGATTACCGGCATATTTATTCAATTCGTCTTTTTACTTTGATCCGATACTTCATCTACCTGATCGCACAGATCTACAAATCCGGGTTTACGGCGATCGCACGCATTATCCGGGGACATGATGCCGTTCAGTTCAATGACTTTGAGTCGACGCTCGACGATGATTTATCCTTGACCTTATTGGCAAATGCCATAACCTTGACACCAGGCACTGTGACAGTAGACCTGAACCGGCACGTATTGAAAGTGCTCAGTTTCGAAGAAGTTTCCACAAGCAAAAAGAATCACAGTGCTGACAGTCAGCTGTCAATCCGGACGATTGAGCGCATCTTGCATAGGAGCAGACCATGAACGTGATGGAAGCAGCGTTGGCTGTTCTCGCGGTTTTTATTCTGGCGGTTGTATTGCGGATCATCCTGGGTCCGACCATCTGGGACCGCCTCCTCGGTTTGAATATGATCGCTTCAAAGATCCTGGTTGCCATTATCATCCTGGCCAGACTGCTCGATCTGACTTATCTTCTGGATATCGCTCTCGTCTATGCTGTGCTGGGATTTCTGGGGACGGTCCTGATCGCCCGGTTTATTGAAAGGAGAGGCCAGATATGATTCGTGATATGATTGCCGGCTTTCTTGTGATCGGTGCGCTGATCTTTATGACGTTTGGCGTGATCGGTATCTTTCGCTTCCGCAATTTCTATGCGCGCATCCTCATCACATCTAAAGCTGAAATTGTCGGTTTCTTGACCATGATGGCCGGGATCATCATATCAGCCGGACTCAGCTTTTTCAGCCTCAAGGTCGGACTGATAGCGGTGCTTGTGATGCTGACCAATCCGATCGCCACGCATGCCATCACCCGCTCTGCGCGCAACAGCGGCTACAAAATCAGAAAGGATGACGAATGATTGTTGAAAAGCTGGTTCTCATCTGCATGGTCATCCTGGCTGTGATGGCACTCAGTGTCGCATCGCTCAGGCGCGCTGTCATTTACCTTGCCGTATTCTCATTACTCGCTTCATTCGCCTATCTGTTGTATCGTGCGCCCGATGTCGCAATCGCAGAAGCGGT
>JAWSUP010000130.1:0-10139 GCA_033549405.1 Bacillota bacterium
ATTGCCGGCTCTGTGCCGACATCTGCCCCGAAAAAACCATCGTCATGCAGGCGGGTAAACCGGTCTGGCAGAAAGAGCGCTGCTGCTATTGCCTGGCCTGCCTGCATCGCTGCCCGGTCCAGGCGATCCAGCATGGCCGGACGACAAAAGGCAAACGGCGCTATGTCAATCCTAAGGTTGAATGGCCCCGAATAAAGTCATGCTATCTTATGTGAAGTGAGCGATGGATCAAGATGGTCAAGATCGGCATACCAAAAGCGTTTCTCTATTATCGCTATCATCATTTGTGGGAAACTTTCCTGACACATCTGGGGATAGACTATATTGTCAGCCCTGATACGAACAAAGACATCATGAATAGTGGCATGACCTATGCCATCGATGAAGCCTGCCTGTCATCCAAGATATATCTTGGCCATGTCGCATGGTTGCGTGACAAGTGTGACTACATCCTGGTACCGCGTATTTCAACACCGGGGCACAGCGGCAGTGTTTGCACAAAATTTCTGGCCATATATGATGTCGTCAAAAACACGTTCCGTGAAGACGGTATCAGGCTGCTGTATTACAATATTGATTTGTGGAGCGCGGACATTGAGCTGCGGGCATTCCTGAAAATGGGCAGATTTCTGGGGAAGAAGCGCTCCCAGACCATGGTCGCCTACCTCGTGGCCAAGCAGGCGGAAAAAGCGGCTCAACTATTGGATGAATATCTGCTCGATCAACAGCTTCAGGAAACGGGCATCAAGATCTTGATCGTCTCACATCGGTATAATATCTGCGATGGTTATATTGGCGGGCCTATCCAGAAACTGTTGCGCCAACAAGGTGCTGTTCCGATCATCGGCGATTACGCGAACAGGCGGGAAACCCTTGAGCGCTCAAACGAGATCAGCGCAACCCTGCCCTGGTCATTTAACAGGGAGCTGGTCGGCGCTGTTGCCCTTTTAAAGCGTCAGGTGGACGGTATCATTTTGATGACGACCTTCCCCTGCGGTCCCGACTCGCTGGTCAATGAGATTCTGCTGCGTAAAGTCAAGGACATACCAATGATAAACCTTATCGTTGACGGACAGGAAGGCACGGCCGGCCTCGAAACACGTATCGAGAGTTTTCTGGATATTATCCGGTTCAAGAAGGAAGATGGCCATGCAGGATTTTAAGGTTACATTTCCCCAACTGGGTAATTATCATGTACCCCTTGAGGTGCTCTTTACAGCCGGACTGGACGTCTCTTATGTGATGCCGCCGCCGGTGACCAGGCACACCCTGGAGATGGGCAGCCGTTATAGTCCCGAGTTTGTCTGTGCGCCATTCAAGTACTGCCTGGGAAACTACATCGAGGCCATTGAAGCCGGAGCCAATACATTGATCCAGGCCGGCGGTGAATGTCGCCTGGGTTACTATGGTGAACTGCATGAGCAAATCTTGCGCGATCTGGGTTATTCGTTCCGGTTTATCAACATGGCCAGGACGCGTCGGACAAAACCGATCACATTTTACAATGCGTTTAAAGAAATTAACCCGGATATGTCCATTAAAAAAATTGCAGCCATCCTGCCTCTCGTTTTTCGGATGGTTGAACAGATCGATGAGGCTGAAGACTATATTCGCCAGAACGTCGGTTTTGAAGTGATCACAGGCACTTTCGCCAGGTTGCATCGTGATTTCCTGGAGAGCCTGAGAGCCATACGGACACGACAGGAGCTGGATGACCTGTATCGCGGTCATCTCCGTCTGCTTAAACAGGTTGCAGTCAATAAGCCAAAAAACCCATTGCGCGTCGGCATCGTGGGTGAATACTACACGATCATGGAGCCTTTCAGCAATCACTATCTGGAAAAAGAGTTGGCAGAAATGGGCATTGTCGTCGACCGCTGGATGAACGTTTCCAACACGACGTTGCACAGGGACAATGCGCGGTTGCAGAGGCAGATCAGATCCTATGTCAAGTATCCGATGGGCGCCACCAGTATGGCCACTATTGACCAGGCCCTGCGATTCGCTAAAGATGGTTTTGACGGCATCATCCATGTGAAATCGTTTGGCTGTACACCGGAAATGGACGCCATGCCCGTGCTGCAGAATATCAGCTCGGACTACAAGATCCCGATCCTGTATTTCAGTTTCGACACACAGACCAGTGAGACAGGTGTCAGGACACGCCTGGAAGCGTTCTATGACATGATCATGATGCGGAAGGAAGCCAAGAAATGAACAAAGCATACCTCGGACTGGACATAGGCTCCATATCGACCAAAGGTGTCGTGATCGACTTTGACAATCGTTTTCTGGCCAGCGCCTACTTGTGGACGGAAGGCGACCCTATCGGTGCGGTCAAACGGTTGCTGCTGGAACTGAAAAATCAGTTGGACGATCTGGAATGTGATGTTGTTGCTGTCGGTACAACCGGCAGCGCCAGAAGACTGGCGGGCGTCATGACCGGCGCTGTCGCCGTAAAAAATGAAATCACTGCCCATGCCATCGGAACGACATCACTTCATCCGGATGTGCGCACGATCTTTGAGATTGGCGGTCAGGATTCCAAGATCATTCTGGTCGAAAATGGTATCGTCGTCGATTATGCCATGAATACACTCTGCGCAGCCGGTACAGGGGCTTTCCTGTCCAGTCAGGCGCAGCGACTCGGTGTCAAGGTGGAAGATTTCGGGCCAATCGCCCTGCAGTCAACCCGACCGACGCCGATTGCCGCTCGCTGCACGGTTTTTGCAGAATCAGATCTTGTGCACAAGGCTCAGATCGGACATAAGAAAGAAGACATCATCGCCGGCCTGTGCAAGGCGGTAGTCACCAATTATCTCAACAATGTAGGCAAAGGCAAAAAAATCCATCCGCCTGTTGTATTCCAGGGCGGTGTCAGTAAAAATGTCGGGGTGATCCGCGCTTTCGAGCAGGCGACAGGATTTCCGGTGACAGTCGATCCAAACAGCCACCTGACCGGCGCATTAGGTGTGGCCATTCTTGCTAAGAAAACAAACACTGAGCAGCCGTTCAGTTTTGCCATCGCCAACAACCAATTTACAGCCCGCGGCGTGGAATGCCACAGGTGCGCCAACAATTGTGAGATCATCTGTGTCTACAACGGCAGCCAGCTGATCGATGCCTGGGGGAATAAGTGCGATAAAGGCGCTATCGCTATCCAACCGCAAGCGATCTGATCGCGATCGTCGCGTTCCCACGGATCAACCTTCAGGCGGCAGCTTTGAGCAGACCCAGCCGTACCAGCACTGCTGCGCCGAATCCCATGAGCAGGCACGGCAACACGTTAAACATGAAGACAAGTGCCATCAAGCCCGAGTCTCCGCCGGCAGGTCCCGAAATAGCATTTCTGAAGGCAACACCCATCGTGAATTGTTGCGGTCCGCTGGCGAACACCACTTGTGGCACGAAACCGCCATAGGCCATCGCACCGATAAACAGCGCAGCCGCACAGGCCAGCAGGACAGCAGTTGTCTGACTGCGGTCCATTCGAACGATGAGGGCAAACAAGAAGAGTAACAGCAGGACAGCCGGCTGCAGCCATTGGGTCAGCGGTGTTGCCAGGAATGTATTGATCAGGCCAAATTGCCTGGCCAGCATATACTGGGCAAAAAGCGCATTACCGGAGCCCAGAATGATCGCCGCCACGATGGTTACAACTGTTCGGCCGGACCCGGCAGCGCCGAACAACAGCAGGCAGCTGATGCCCATGCCGATTATGGCTGCAAAAACTGTGATGACCATTGAAGGCAGAATCCGGTCTGCCACAGCTGAAACCTGGGTGAACGAAGGCAGGCCGGCTGCAAACAGAAACAAAACGGCCAGCACGACAGCTAAGACCCAGGCGACGATACTTCCTGGCGTCCGGGTTATGGCATCTTCAGCAACCACCGGCTGTAATTGTTCTTTTCTGCGCAACAGGATGACCATCAGAATAACCGGAATAATGGCCAGCAATAGCTGCAGGATGCTGCGGATCACGTAATTGGCTGCACCGGTGCCGATCTGCATCTGCAACAGCGCATTGCGATAGTTATGATTGTCGAAGGTGTCTGCCACATTGTAAACCAGCGGATTGGCCGACAACATTGAAGCCTCGTAGGCAGGTGACAATGACTGGAAAGCAAACAGCAGGGCAGCGACCAGGCAGCCGACCAAAGAACCATTCATGGCGTTTTTGCCTGCGGAGCGATACAGAAAGCCAACAACAACGCCGGCAAAAGCGATCAGGGCGGCGCCGGGCAAGAAGGTCTGAGCTGCAAAACCAAAGTAATACAAGCTGCTCTGAGCAAAAACTCTGGACGAAAAAAGCTTGAAAATCACTGTGAAATAAGCGCTTGAGGGTATGAAGACCGGTATTAGCAATAAGCCGGCACAGGTTGCGGCAGTTTTGCGGCTTTTGATCTGACTGCACAGCAAAGCGACCGGAACAGCCAGGAGCAGCGAAGCTGCCAGGCTGATCAACCAGAGCAGGAAAGAGTTAGTCAGGAGACGAAAAAAGACAGAACCGCCAATTACGTCTGCATAATTGCGCAAACCGGCAAACGGACTGCCAAACAAGCCGTGAATGGGCGAATAGTCGATCAGGGACAGGATAAAACTGTACAGCGCCGGGACCAATGCAACCAACATGACAAAGATCAGGAGCGAAAACGAAAGGGGATTGCTTCTGCGCGATGGAAATGTGTTCATGTCATCACCTTCTTTCATCATTATTGTAGGATTACCCCATTCCTCTGTCAAACCGCACAGGCGGCCGTCTGACCGTGTGACAGGGAACTATATGGAAGTGGTAGATGTTGCCTGCAGGCAATAATTGACGCGGGTGAATACATGAATTATGAACAGTCTTTGATTCATATCATTACTGAACACTCGTTTTCATGCTATTCTGTAATCAGCACTCAGAAGTGAGCAGAAAACAAAAAGGAAGGGCACCCACATGATCAAGGATTCGCTTAACTACATCGACAAGTATCATAGCCTAAGCCAGAATCTGGCTGCAGCCATCGCATACCTGAAAGGAACCGACTTCAGCCAGTTGGAACCAGGCAGATATGCAATAAATGGCGACTCGGTCTATGCAATGGTCAGCCAGTATGAGACCCGCCCGCTCAGCGAAGGCAAATGGGAAGCACACCGGCAGTATATCGACATCCAGTGCGTCATTGAGGGACAAGAGCAGATCGGCTACGCCAATATCGACGGCATGCAGGTCGTGCAGCCGTACGATGAGGCGAAGGATGTCCTGTTTCTCGACGGACCGGCCGATGATGAGCTCGTGCTCAATGCCGGCGATTTCACGATCCTCTGGCCGGAGGATGTCCATCGGCCTTGTATCGCTGTCGACCAACCCGCCTCAGTGAAAAAGGTCGTTGTCAAAGTCAGGCTATAATGCCATCCTGCCATTTGCAGCCCCTTAGTCGATCGTGATGATCGCCTGTTCGTTATGCGAACGATAAGCGTTCTCCAGCAGTTCTGTCAGCGCTTCGCCGCGTTCGGTGTTGAAGGGAATCGGCGTTCCCTTTTGAATGCCATCAAGCCAGAGGCGCAGCGCCATGGGTGTCGCATCCGGCAGTTTGTCCGGGATCACCCAGCCATCGACAGGATAATGTTTGCTGCGGATCTTGACCTGACCGTCAACAGAAACAATGGCGCCTTCTGTGCCAAGCAGTTCAAAGCAGTTGGCTGACCAGGGTGACACAAAGGATGTTTCCAGGACAGCGATGGCCTTGTTCTTGAATTCTACGACTGAGACGGCATTGTCTTCTCCCGGTGGGGGGCCATAATTCGTGTTGAAAACCGAAGTGATGCGCTGTGGCCGGCCTAAAAGGAAGGACGCTGTGTACATGGGATGGCAGCCGAGGTCCATCATGGCGCCGCCACCGGATTTTTCCACATCGTACCAATAGTCTGGCAGCCAGCCCATAAGCGAGCCGGCATGAGCCGTCCGCATGCGCATATAATGGATCTTACCCAGGAGACCGTCATCCATGGCCTTTTTGGCAAATTGCACCAATGACGTTGTCAGGTTCGGATATGAGATGCAGAACGTGACGTTGTTCTGGGCAATCGCTGCGGAGATGGCTTTGCACTCAGCCAGTGTCGGCGCCATCGCCTTTTCGGTGAAGATGTGCTTTCCGGCATTGGCCGCAGCGATCATGACCCGGGCGTGGTCGTTCGTCGGCGTGTCGATGATGACGGCGTCGACATCGTCCCTGGCCAGAACCGCTTCCAGCTCCGGCTCGAACGGGACGCCCAGTTCACTGGCCCAGGCCTGTCCGCGTGTGGCGTCGTCATCCCACACACAGGTGATGACGGCGTCATCCATCTTTTTGATCTGTCCGGCATAACCGGCAGCGTGTACATGCCATTTGGAGAGCATCGCGATACGAATCATGTGTGTTTTCCTCCTGTTTGTTCGGTGTTTTTTTCTTAAGTCATTACGATATTTTGCAGAGCGTTTATAAACCACATAGCTTTATTTATTCGATACAAAGCTCCATTTTTAATTAAATTGCCGGTATTTCGATTTCGATTTCCCGCTTGAGTCTGGCTGAGCGGTAGATCCCGTCGCAAATGGCCTGGTTGTAGAGGATTTCTTCACCCGGTATCGGAGCCGGACGCCCTTTCAGGATCGCGTCGCAGAAATCACGCACCTTGGCTGCAAAAATATCGATCTCCTTCGGGCCATTATAGGCGTTATACATGTTGGACGGCAGCACGAAGGTATCCGACTGCATCCCGTTGACATCCGTGAAGTACATGACCCGGGACGGTTTGTTGGCGTAATCGTGGCTGTTGCAGACCTTGATGCCGCCTTCCGTACCCAGCCAGAGCGTGTCGCCCAGTGAGTCAGCGTGCATGGCCCAGGCCTGCTTGAAGATAAAGGTGACATCGCCTTCCAGGCGAACGAATGCTACAGAAAAATCATCGACATTGAAATTGTCGGGATCAGGCCAGTATTTGGGATTCTTACCAAAGTGATCTGTCGCCACAGCCGATACGGTCAATGGCTTCGGGTAGCCGATGGCGTGCAGGCATTCATCGATCGAGTAGCAGCCCAGGTCGCCAAGACAGCCAAAGCCGCCCTTGTCAGCATCGACAAAAGAACCGGCCGGGATGCCGCGCCGCCGCCCGCCACCGCTTTGCACATAATACACTTTGCCAATGGCGCCCGACGCGATGATCTCATCGACCTTCTGGCGCATGAAGGAATAGCGGGGCTGAAAACCGATTGTCAGGATTTTACCCGACCGTCGCGAAGCGCGGACCATGTTGACCGCTTCCTGCAGGGTGAAGGACATCGGCTTTTCACATTGGACATGCAATCCGGCTTCCAGTGCCATAATGGCACATTCAGCATGGGCCTTGTTGTAGGTGCAGACGCTGACTCCATCCATCTCTACTTCCTTGATCAGGTTGGAAGCCAATTCAAAGTCCTGGGCTTTGGCCAGACCGAATTCGTCAAAAAAAGCACGGGCCTTGCCGGGTACAATGTCGGCGCCGCCGACAATCTCCACATCGTCAAATTGCCTGTACGCCCTCATATGCGCATGGGCGATGCCACCCGTTCCGATGATGCCGATTTTAAGTTTCTTGGCCATTTTGAATTACCCTCCCATATGTACCAAACGTTATGCATGAAGTACGCGTGCCCGGTTAACCAGTCAGCCATGGTGCCAATGCGTATGGCCTGCCTTCATTATTAGCCAGTTGGCAGCGCTTGTCTATAGACGATAGGGGCAATGACCACATTGCCTGAGCTGGGCTGTCAAACGCATCGTCGCAATTTTGCTGATATCAGGATGTATTCTGCAGGCGAATATGTGCTAAGATGGTTTTAAACCAGGACGGCCGGTTATATCTGGCAGTGCAAGGTCCATTTCAAAAGAAACTGAGGCTGATCATCATGGCGGTACAGATTGGATACGACCAGGACAGCAAGCTGATCCTTTCCGGCATTCACTGCGATTGCGGCGGAACGCACAACTTGCCCACACAGGATATCTATGTGGGGACGGGACTCATTGAAAAAACACCTGACTACATCAGAAGACGCGGTCTGGGACAGCACTGCGTCCTCGTTGCCGACAACAACACCTGGCCGCTGGTCGGGCAGAAACTGACAGAACTGCTGAAATCTGCCGGATTCACTGTCCTGACATGCCTGATCCGCCGCATCGGCGAGATGGAACCGGATGAGCGGGCATGTGGTGAAGTGCTGCTGACGATGCAACCGGAGACGGCGTTTCTCATCAGTGTCGGATCCGGTTCGATCACCGACACGACGCGTGTCGTGGCGATGCGCACCGGCAAGCCATTCGTCAGTGTCGGCACCGCCGCGTCGATGGACGGCTACACGTCTGTCGTGGCGCCGCTGCTGCTTAGGGGCGTCAAGATCCATCGCGCCGCAGTTTGCCCGGAAATTATTGTCTGCGACCTGGACGTCCTCAGGACTGCACCCATGAACATGGTCATCTCCGGTGTCGGCGATGTCCTGGGCAAATACATTGCCAGGGCGGACTGGCAGATCGGACACATCATCAATGATGAGCCCTATTGCACCGTTTGCGGCGAGATCGTCACAGATGCCGTCAACAAGCTCATGGACAACATTGCCGCAATCAAGAGCCGCAGCCGGGAGGGCATCCGCATCCTCATCGAAGCGCTGCTCCTGGCGGGCGTGACGATCATGATCGTCGGCCACACCCGGGCTGTCGCTTCGATCGAACACAACATCGTCCACTACTGGGACATGATGAAACTCCTTCAGGGTCAGAAACAACCGCCACACGGGACTGCCGTAGGCCTGGCGACACTGCTGGTCTGGCCGATGTTTTTACGTTTTGCCCGGGAGGACCTGTCACGGCTGGATCTTGATAGTATCCGCAATCGGCGCATGGAACGTGCTGCGCGAAGAAACTGGCTGATCGATGCCTACAAAGAAGAAGCAGCTAGCGAGATCATACGTGAAAATCCGGGTGATTTTCTCGACTGGGCGGAGCAGGAGCGACGCATCCGACGGGCACAGGAACGCTTCGATGCGATCAAGGCCGTCATTGACAGCCTGCCGCCCTTTGAGCGGATCCAGAAAGCGATGCGAGAGCTGGGTGCGCCGATGGATCCGGCTGAACTGGATATCGACCGGTCATTGCTCAACTACTCCCTGCACGCCGGCAAAGATTATCGCACCCGCTACAGCCTCTTCAAGACACTCGATGAATGCGGCCTGCTTACTGAATACCTGGCTGATTACCCGCTCTAGGCAGTCCCTTCCAAGCAGTCCCTGAGAGGCGGGTTGGCTTTTGCGGGACAAAAACACCGCCTATAGATGAACAACGCCAGTAAAACAAGCACATCAGACAAACAGCAAGAAAGGATTAATGCCATGCAGATCACACCAATCAGACCCAGATGGAAAGGCACGATGACAGACCGGGAACGCTTTAACCGGCAGATGCATTACCAGGAGATCGACCGCTGTTTCAACATGGAATTCGGTTACTGGGAAGAAAATTTCCAGCTTTGGAAATTGTTCCGCGACAACGGCATCACCAACAATCAGGAAGCCGATGTGTTCTTCAATTTTGACCGCATCCACACCGTCGGCAGCCGACTCTGGATGTCTCCGCCCTTTGAGCGAAGGGAAGTCAGCCGGACCGGCGACCGCGCCACCATCGTCAACGAAGATGGCCTGCTGGCTGAGATTCCGCTGGACCGGCACGATACGATCCCCCATTACATCAAGTCGTCGATCGAAACACCGGATGACTGGAAGAAGGTCAAAGAAGAGCGTTTCCGCATCGACGATTCGCGCACGGTCGATATCGCCGCTCTCAAGAAAGCGCATCCGGATGACAGGGATTATCCGCTGGGTGTCAATACAGGTTCCATGATCGGCAAGGTGCGCGACATGCTAACCTTTGAAGGGCTGGCCTACGCTTGTTTCGACTATCCCGACATGGTCGAGGACATGGTCGAAACAGCCTGCCGGATGGTGGAGCACAGCCTGGACCAGCTGTTGCCGCACTTCCAGTTCGACTATGCAGCCGGCTGGGAAGACATCTGCTTCAACAAGGGGCCGATCGTGACGCTCGATTTCTTCCGCGAAGTGGTCGTGCCGCGCTATAAGCGTA
>JAWSUP010000131.1:0-10091 GCA_033549405.1 Bacillota bacterium
GAGAAAAACAGGGTGGTCATCAAAGCCAGAAGATCGCCGGAAAAGCTGGCCCTGCCGCCGGCCTGGAGGGACATCAGGCCCATCACGACAGCACCGAAAGTCACAAGGATTATGCCGGGAACAGCTTTCCCCTTAACCTTGTCCCGGTACAGCAGCCAGCCACCGGCCAGCGTAAAAAACGGCTGCAGTGATCCCAGGACTGTAACATTGAAAATGGTCGTCCGATCCAGAGCCGAATACCAGCACAGGTAATGCCCGGCCAGGAGCAAACCTGCCAGAAGCGACAGGATGACCTGCCGGCGGGTCAGGAACGGCAGCGCCTCACGGGACGCTTTCGAAAACCCGGTGAACAGGGCGGTTCCGATTACGGCGAAGAGCAATCGCCAAAAAGCGATGATCAGCGGCGTTGCCCCCAGATCCAGAGCCAGCCGGCCCAATGGACCGGCGAAGGCTAGCGGCAGGATGGTGGCGGTGACAGCCAGGTGACGAGTATCCAGGGAAAGCTTTTTCAAAGACAGCCTCCAGTTGAAGAGAAGCGGATCTTATACATCGCCATCTTCTCCGAAAACGTCAGCCATTCCGGCAAAATGACGCTGCCCGGCGGCAATACCATCTGCTTCTTCAACCATGGAACGAACAGCTTTTTTAATTTTTTGGCGGGTTTCAGCAAACTTCTGAACTAATTCGTCGCCCGTAAATCCTTGAGCCACCAAATCCTTAAGAATTTCAACGGAAAATTCGTTTTCGTCTTGATTCAGTGGACGAATGACAAGAGCGCCATCTTCAAGAGAACACTCCACCTGGTCAGATAGGCCCAACGATAGATAATATTTCAAGGGTATGGTGATCTGCCGTTTACCTGATACACGAATAATTCGCTTATTATGATTTAGACCGTTGTCTGTTTGAATCATCCTGAATCGCTCCTGGTAAAAAATTTTGCGTGTGCCATATGTTTAGTATAGAAATGAAACAGGGATATATCAATAACCAAGAAACCAGGATATTGGGCAACCAAATAAAAGCAGACACTAAGTTTTACTTTTCTTTGCGATGTTGATAAATAACGCAACAGCAATGGATATGAGCGCCAGCGCAATGATGCTGAGAATGATCAGCAAGAAAACAGTTGTACTTTCAGAACTGCCTGGGTTATCTGCATCGGTCGCATTGGTTGTTGTCGTGGACTGGCTCTGAGTCGTCGTCTGCGAAGTTGTCGCTTCGGTGGTTTCCCGGGATGTGGTCGTCTGAGTCGTCTGAGTCGTCGGAGCAGTTGTTGGTGTTGGCGCCGGTGTCAGAGTCGGCGTGGGTGTTGTGGTCGGTGCAACCGTTGGACTGGCTGGCGCTTCAGGGGTGGAGAAATCCTGAGCATCCGAGTAGTATATGGCGAGGCCAACCGTGTAAAATGCCCGCACGGCGTAGTTGCTGCTGCTTTGTAGTTCTTCGATGGTCGTTGAGAAAGACAGGGCCGGAGGATCGACGTATTTAGACTTCCAAAGAATCTCAGAACCGCTGATCAGCCTGTACTCAAAACCGGAGCTGCCCACTGCATCAATGTTTGTGATGGTACCGGAAACCTTAACGCTGTCATGATTGATCTCCACAATCTCCAGAGCGATTTGCGGGCTGGCTGCCGCAACGGTGACTGCCAGATTCTGGCTGATGCAGATAAATCCAGCCAAGAGACACAAACAGGCAAGCAAAGCAAATGACGAAGCGACGATTGACAGGCGGTTTTTCATAGCTTTCTCCTTCTCATGTTATCACGTTCATCACGCATCTTCCGTAAAAACCAAATGGTCAGGGGCAGTTAAGAAATCACTTGGTCAATCCCTCGGGACATTTTATGAGCAAATTATTCAGTTACAGCTTCTTACCTCGCCCTACCATACCTTCTTTATTTTGCCAATGATCAGCAAGACGATAATGACGACCACAGTAAAGGCAATCACGATCAGGATGATCAGCAGGAAGGGGTCGGTTCTGCCAAACCTGTCTGTCCCGCCTGATCCGCCAGCTTCATCAGGGTTCATTGGGTCCGTGGTTGTCTGTATTGTAGTCGGTGTTGGCGTCCCTGATGTCTCTGCCGTGGTTTGTTCTGTTGTGTTGCTCTTTGTCTCACTTCCCATCGTTGTCGCCTGACTTGTCGTTGATCCCGGGGTCGTCTGTCCTGTTGTGGTTTCTTCTGTGACTGCCGTTGTCGTTGATGTGGCAGCAGGCGTGCCTGTGCCGGCGGATGTCGGTGTGAGGGCAGGCGTCGGAGCAGTTGTTGCCGTAGATGTTGATGCGGACGTTGGCATAGACGTTGGTGCAAGTGAGGTTGTCGGTGTTGGTACAGGCGGCTGTGTTGGCGCTGATGTCGGCGTCGGCGCAGGTGTGGGTGAAACCTGGGAAGTCTCCAGTGTCTTCCATGTGATGCTTTCGCATTTGATTTCTGTGCCATCAGGCAATACATAAGAAGGTCTGAATATGTATTCAGAATCAGGCGTCAGTCCGGTGATATCGAAGCTGTACGACATGATATCTATAATATCAGTTCCCAATGTGACTGTCCGTCTGTGATGCATATCCTGGTAAAGCACATATTTAACTTCAGACAGCTGATTGTCCACAGTGTTAATCGTCAGGTTTACATGAACCGATGTATCATAGATTCGATCGACAGACGCACTGCATTCAGGCAGGACGGTTCTTGTTATCCGAACAGGATCAGAGTAAATGGTCTGACCTAGTGTGTTGATGTAGTAAGCTTCTGCGATATATTCCATATCCCCGCTTATATCAAGGTAAATAAATGCAACAAAAGGATTGAAAACATTTTCGAAATAGATAAATTTGTTTACATAAATAAAATCACTGGCGATATGATATCGGAAACCAACCTCCTTCACCAGACGCGTGGACGACAGCGTACCTGTCAGTTTTGCCCACTGGTAACTCGCTTCGTATTCGCTGAGTTCAACGGTGGCATATACAGCAGCTTCGACATCTTCACCGGGGTCATAATTGAAACTGACCAGCGACACCACAAGCAGACATAATATAAAAAGGAATAAACGGAACATGCGGTATTTCATGATCATCACCTGCGATATGGCCAACCTTTATGCAGTGATAATAACCATTTCTGTCGCGAAATACTGTCGAAAGGATGAAGAGCTTTGCTTTTCAAACAATGAAACACCGTATCACTATATCGTTCGCGATACGTCTGATGATGCCTAAATTATAGCTTAACGGAGATCCTAATAGCAATACGCTTTATGTTGCAGCCTGGTATCAAACGATCCAGATGGCATGATAACAGCTGACTGGTAAAGCCATTGAACTGATTGTTCCGATCCTAGATCTGGTAACGGCGCATGAACCTTCGGTCGATCAGGTTTTTGATCTGCCAGGGCAGCTTGCCGGCTATCGAAAGACGGCCCCAATCCAGGATGGCGGTTTGGTGCCCCGTGCTCAGAATGGACAGAAAGCGCCGCTGCTGCCTGAATTGTCGAAGCGACTTTTTCTGCAGGAAACGCTGCAGATTAGCCAGAAGGAAGGGTGACTGCCTGGTGGCAAAAACTCCAGCCTTGGGCATGTCGGGATCGGTGATCAGGCTGATGCAATCACCGGCACCAAAAATACTTGGCTGATGCGTTGACTGCAGAAATTCGTTGACCTGGAGGTAGCCTTTGCCATCAACCTGCAGGCTGGAGTAAGCAAACAGGTCACTGGCCTGGCTGCCGGTTGCCAGGATGACCAGGTCATCTGCCTGCTGACGATCAGGAAGGTGCTCTGCAGTTTCTGGCTGATCAGTCAGTGAAGCCTGGCAGTGAAGGCGTATTCCGGCTAACTTCAGCTTTTCCAGGGCGTAATGCCGGGTCCGATCCGAATATTTCGCGAGGATATCGGCATGCTTTTCCCAAAGATGTATTTCCGGCTGCCATCCCGCACGATCGGCAGCCGCCCTGATGGCTAGGCTCATTTCCACACCAGCGGCGCCGCCGCCCAGCACAGAGGTTCTTAACACGCAATGAGCGCGCTGCGTGTGTAGCGAAGCATCGTCCAGGAGCTGCCGGAGTTTGATCAGGTTTTCCAAAGGCTTAACCTTGATACGGGTTTGATTTGCATCTGGCAAGTCCGGATCACGGATCTCAGACCCGATGTTCAATGACAAGACATCATAAGGATAGGTTTGCCCATTATCGACAGACACGACCTGGGCGTCTGCATCGATGTGGCAGACACGGCCCTGGATCCATTGAATCTGCATTTGCTCACAGATTCTGGCCAGGTCAAAGGCAATTTCGCCGGATGTGTAGATCCCTTCGACATAACCGCTGGCCATTCCGGAATAGAGTTGCTCACGGGCAGGCGAGATCAGAATAACATCGGCCAGTGTTTGCAAATGCTTGATCCGGTGCATGACATGAATATGTGCATGCCCGCCACCGACCAGTATCAATTTCATTTCAGGACTGATTTGTCTGTGCTTCATGGGTATCTCCAGTCAATCATCTCTCAGCAGATGCATCTTCTCGCCAGGCAAGGATATCCGCACATCGCTGCCGACTGCAAAGAAATGGTCTGAAAATGTTTCAACCTGTAAAACGGTATCATGTCCAGTCAGCCTGTACCGGGCTTCTTTGCCTGAGATCCGGCAATCATCAACCGTAAAGGCAGGCTGTTCACCCGCTTGTTCACAGGGCTCGTCTGGAGCATGAAGCACAATCTGATGCGGCCGGATCAGCCACTGCACTTTTCCGTCGGCCTGCCCTGGCGCCGCGAAGCTGCCCAGCCTGCTGTTGAACCATTCCGCGCGGATTTGACCAGGTATAAAATTGCAGTCGCCCATATAGAGCGCAATCTCCCGGGAGGCCGGCCGGTAGAAAAGATCGCCGGGAGAAGCAACCTGGGCGATGCGGCCATTAACGAGCAAAGCGATCTGATGCGATAGCTCCATACTCTCAGCCCGATCATGGGTCACAAAGATGATGGTGATGCCCAGCTCCTTCTGGACTGAGCTGATCAGGCGACCCATCTCGAGCCGCAACTGGGGATCAAGGCTGGAGAAAGGTTCGTCCATCAGCAGGACCGGCGGTTCGGTCGCCAGGGCCCGGGCGATCGCCGCTCTTTGCTGTTGCCCGCCGGATACTTTCGATGGCATTCTGTCTTCCAGCCCTTCCAACTGTAGAATCTGAAACAGATAGGCCAGTCTTTTTATGGCTTTATCCGGCGGCCAATTTTGGATGTCCATCCCGAAGCGAATGTTTTCTCTCAGGTTCATATGGGGAAAGAGCATCGGGTTCTGGAACACATATCCGACATTCCTTTTTTCAACCGGGAGGTGCGTGACATCCTTGTCATCAAAGAAAATCCTGCCGTGCCGGGGCCGTGTCAGTCCGGAGATCAGACGCAAGAGAGTCGTCTTGCCTGCTCCCGAGGTGCCCAGAATGGATATGAGCTTCCCTTCGGGGATATCCAGGTTCAGGTTCTCCAGGATAGCCTTCTCGCCATAATGAACCGTAATGTCGCTTAGCACTATTTTCATGATGATCCGTTTCCTCCGGTTGATTTCTCAACATCCTCAGTTGCACCGCTTTTCAGAAAGTGCCAAACAAATAGTTTTCTGCCTTCAGCCTGTTTTTAGTCATGCGTTCGGCCAGGAAGAAGACCAGAAAATTGACCGCGATAAAAAGCACACCCAGGACCGCGCCATGATTGGCATCGGCGTTGCTGATATACGGATACATGAGCCCTGCCAGTGTGATGATGCGTCCGCCGCCGATCAAAAAGGTTGAGAAATACTCGGAAAATGAAATCAGAAAACCCATGGAGAAGGCCAGCCAAAGTCCCGGCAGCAGCAGCGGCATTATGACATTGCGAAAGCAGGCCCATTTTGAGCAGCCCAGTGTTCTGGCCGCATGCTCAAGCTCCACAGGAATCCCATGAAAGAAAGCGACAAAGATGTTGGTCGTATAGGGGATGGTCACCAGCATATGGGCCAGAACAACGCCCAGCAGTGAATTGATGATCTGAAGCCGCAGCAGGATCAGGTGAACACCCATAAACAGGGCAATGGCGGGGATGAATATCGGCAGTGCAGATAAGTGATGGAGCCATTTTTTGCCGGGCCAATTGTGGCTGACGAGCGCGCGGGCTGTCATCATGCCAATCAGGCTGGACAAGAATCCGTTGAAAAGGCCAATCAGGATACTGTTTATCAGGCTGGACAGGAATAATGAGTTGCGTACAAGGATGTTTTCCCAGTATTGCAGGGTGAAAGACCCCGGCAGCAGGGCCGGATAGGCAGACGACGGTGCGAAGGACGCCACAAATATGACGGCTGTCGGCAGCAGGAGAGTCAATGACGCCAGGATAAGCAGCAGTTTCTTCACGCTATTCGTCCTCCCAGCACTTTTTTGAGGATGACTGCGTAAAGGGCCGTACAGGAAAAACCGATCAAGAACAACAAAACGCTCAGAGCCATGGCTTGGGGAATTTTCAGCAGATCGGGGCTGATATATCGGCTGTACAGCTGGGTCGACAGGGTGACCGGACGAATGGCCGCCAGTAAGTAGGGAACTTCAAATGAACCCAGGTCATAGGCAAAGAGGACGCTGGCACACCAGACAATGACTGAAGACGATAAAGGCAGGTGGATTCTCCGGAAAACAGTCCAGTGTCCGGCGCCCAGTGTGCGCGCAACATCCTGGTATTCGGCACTGACCCGCGACAGGATGTTCGACACAAATAAAGCCACAAAAGGCGTCCCTTTGAAAACGAAAACAAGGACCATGCCCATGCCGGATGCGTCGTAAAGAAGCGCCGGAAATTGCCTCGGTTCCTGGATGATGCCGGTATGGTACAAAATTCTCGAAACATAGCCGGCCTGACCGAGGAAAGTCATGACCAGGAAAATGCCGTACAGGTAGGGCAGGATCAAACCGAGCTGCATGGATTTGCGTGTCAGGACGGTAAGCCTGTTGGCACGGGCATCTGAGATGGCTTTAGCAATCAGGACACCGAAAATTGTCGACAGAAGGCTGGAGACCAGCGCGATCCAGATGGAAAAGAGCGTGTTTTTCATGAAATCAGATTGCTGCAGAATACTGCGATAAGCGTCCCAACTGGGTCGCAGCAAGCCGAGTGCCGGGATATAGCCCAGGCTCTCGATGAAGGCTGTCACCAGGCCGGCCCCGATCAGGATGCCATACAGCAGCAGCACAGGCAACAGCAATAACCACGGAATCTGCGGATTTTTCGTCAGACGGACAGACAATTATTGGCCCCCGATCTTCTCTGTCCAGATCTCTTTGATCCAGTCGATGTACTGTGACTGCATTTCCGGCAGCCGGTGATCCGTCAGTTCTTGCAGACTGAGCGAGACTTGTCCTGCCTCGAGTTCTGCCAGTTCAAGCTGCATTGGCTCGCTGAGGCGCCTGACATCCAGCGCCGGCATATCGCCCCAGACATCCGGCTTCATCTTCTCGATCTGGGCAAGCGGGCTTTGCAGAAAATCGATGGCCAGCAGGGCAGCCGCTTTTTGCGGCGCATTATAGGGCACAGCCAGGTAATGGGCATTGCCGATCGTTCCCGTGTCAAAAACCATGGTCCTGACCGTGTCGGGATAAACACCCGTTTCGACCAGGCCTGCAGTCTTGCCGACTTCAAAGCCCATGGTCATGTCCACTTCGCCGTTTTTGAACAGATCATCGAGCTGGGCCTGTGTCGCCGGATAGGCTGTGCCTTCACGCCACAGGAACGGCGCCAGTTCTTTGAAATAATCAATGACCGGCTGAGAAAGTGAAAGAAATTCATCGCGTGTCATGGTCTTCTGGAAAGCATCAGTCTGGCCGGTCAGCTCGTAATAGGCCGTTCTGACAAAGGCCGTGCCGACAAAATCATCCGGCAATTTGGGGTAGGTCAGGCGGCCGGGGTTTTGCCGGGCCCATTCCAGCATTTCGGCGAACGATGTCGGAACATCAGCCGTGCGCGCTGCGTCATAGGTCAACACCAGCTGTGCCCGGCCCCAGATCGCCTCATATCCCTCGATCGGGATGCCGGTATCAAAGTTCAGGTCGGCAGCTTCAGCATCATAATAGGTACTCAGGTTAGGCATAAAGGTGGTGATGGGTCCCCAGAGCAGGTTGCCTTGACGGGCTGTACGGAAATTCTCGGCATTGATCCAAAGCAGGTCGGCGCTGCCTGTTTCAACGCTGGCTTTCTTTTCATTCAGCAGTTTGATGATGAATTCCGGTGCGTTCATCGGTACCCGCTTCAGGATGATTCCGTACTGCTCTTTCAAGTGGCTGGCCACGAAATTGTCCATATACTGATTGATGCTGTCATTACCGCCCCACATAAGAATGGTGACTTCCTGATCGCGACCATTCTCAATGACCTGCTCCCATGCAGAAAAAGTACTGTCTGTCACAGATCTTTGCGTCTGGCAGCCAGAAAGGCCGGTCAGCAGCATTGCACCGATCGCGATCACCACAAGGCAATAAATCAGATGTGGATGGCGAATCGAATCATTCTGCCTGAATAACAGGCGATTACTGCTCTTCTTTATGATCATGACCCTGGTCCTCCGGAATCGTTTTGTCGCTCTGCCGGCTTTTTTTGATTCGTGAAACAACTGCGGTAATGACAATACCCAATATAATCATACCACCCATGACATAAGAAAGTGTATTGAATTGAGTGATCTGGTTGCCCAGGACAACATAGGCAATGGTTCCGGGCAGCATGCCGATCCCTGTAGCGATCAGGAAGAGCAGCAGCCTGATCCGGCTCAGACCTGACGCATAGCTGATGAAGTCAAATGATACGACCGGCAGCAAACGACTGATCAGAATGACCCGGAAACCATAGCGATCGCTGATCTGATCGACTTTCGCCCACAGATTTTCCTGCCTGACCATGCGGCGAACAAATGCTTCGCCAAGCCAGCGCGCCAGCATGAAGGTCAGCCCGGCGCCCAGCATGGCGCCAACCCAGGAGATAACTGTCCCCCAGAACAGGCCGAAAACAGCGCCATTGGCTCCGGTTACCAAAAAGGACGGAATGGGGAATAAGACCGCTTGAAACAGCATGAGCAAAACACTGATGACAGGAGCGGCGATGCCCCAGGAACGGATCAGGCTGACAACCTCCTGGATGCTTCCCTTTGATAACAGCGTTGCAATCCAGGCAAGGTGGCCGCGAAAAAGAAAGAGAAGGACACCGGCGATCAGGAGAACCATGACCAGTAAGACCAGATCCTTGTGCTTTTTCAGGAATATCCGGGCATTCGCCCTATTCACGCTGCGACTCCCGCTGGTGACGGATAATCCGGATAAATCTCAGAACACCCGTGAGAAAGATGATTACATCAAAGACCAGCAAAATCGGAAGACTGGCTGCCGGGATAAGGATCAGCAATGAAAAAACCAGGAATGTCTCAGTCCGTTCGGCCAGGCCGACATCATAATGCATGCTCTTATTGCCCTGGTTGGCAAACAGGGCTCCGGCCACAATGAAAGTCGTAAAATTAAAGAGGACTGCGGTAAAGAACAGCAAACCGGCAAAGGCCATATCCGGCCTAGCCCAGACAAAGCCCAGGATCATGGCTGATTCGACCATCCGATCCAGAATGAGATCCAGATAGGCGCCTTTTTTTGATGTGTTTCCTGTCAGCCTGGCCACGGTGCCATCAAGGACATCAAGCAGGCCGGACAGCCAGAGCAGGATCAGGGCGATCACAGGATAGCCGATCGCCAGGCAAAGACCGGCCATGAGTCCGAGGGCAAATGCAGTCCAGGTAATGGTATCCGGCGTCACACGCAGCCTGACCAAAGGCCTGGCCAGCAGATTGAAAAGGGGCTGAAACAGTTTGCGCCATTTTGTATCGATCATTTATTCTGCCCATGCCATATTGCCGATGATCCAGGCGACAACTTCACTCAAAGAGGGATGAATCACCATGGATTGTGTAACAGGATCGATCGTACCGCCTTCCTGACAGGCCTGTTCCGATCGATGAAACAAGCTTGGTTTTTTTGCAGGTTGAGCCTGGCAGCAAAAACCGGCATTCATCAGGTAGACAAAGGACTGAATCAAAA
>JAWSUP010000132.1:0-10004 GCA_033549405.1 Bacillota bacterium
GTGTCTCTGCAATCATGAACCTGAGCCTGCCGGCCTGTACTATTTCAACTGCCGGGAACGCCCTTTCAGCCGCCATGTCACCGATGCCGGTGCCATGCGCCTGTTCACGCTCAGCGAACAGCTCTGCGGAATGAATACCAAGTAACTGGGAGATGATGTCATGAATGTCTTGATTACTGGTGCCAGCGGCGGGCTCGGCCGGGCACTGGCCGACGAGTGCGCGCGGCGCGGCTGGAATTTGTTATTGACCGATCTTGCCACAGATCGGCTGGTTGCGCTGCAGGCCGGCCTGGAACGCCAGTACAGCACAAGCGTCGCTATCAAAGCCTGTGATCTGACCCGAGCAGATAGTGTTAATAAATTGCTCGCATTTGTCGATCACCATGAACTGCGCTTTGACATGCTGCTCAATGTGGCCGGTATCGATCACGAGGGCAGTTTCCTGGCCGTGGATCAGCAAAAAATACTGGATATCGTCGATCTCGATGTCGTCGCTACCCTGCGGCTGACGCACAGCATCCTGCAGCGGCGCCGTGCTGGCAGACGCTTTTATCTGTTGTTTGTCTCCAGCCTGGCTTCCCTCTGTCCCATGCCGCTTAAAGCCACCTATGCCGCGTCCAAACGGTTTCTCCTTGATCTTTCCATCGCACTCAGCCATGAGCTCAAAGCACAGCAGGTGAATGTCATGGCCTTGTGCCCTGCCGGTCTGGCTACGACGCTAGCCGCCTTGCAGGGAATCGCTGCGCAGGGATTCTGGGGTCAGGTCACAACATGTCCGCTGGAGACGATGGTGCGCCATTCGATCCGCCGGCTGCTGCGCGGATACCGTGTCTACATACCCGGTACCATAAACCGCACACTTAACTGGTTAGGCCGCTTCGTCCCACCGGCCACCGCGTCCGCCCTGGTCCATGCGCGCTGGCAGGCCACCCAGGCCAAGTGGCTGCATACAGCTGATAGTACAAAATAAAATATCTGATTCAAGCATCTCTGTTATAATGAGTCTGGCCGAAAATCAAAATCGGTTACGGATTGAATTTGGGGAGGAAACGATGAAAATTAAAATCATATCGATCTTGCTGTTGATTATCCTTGGTGCTGGTCTGGTTCTGACTGGTTGCGGGGAGAACGGCAATTCTGCGGTGACAACCACATCAACCGTCATAAATTCCACATCCGGTACCACCCGTGAAACGACAATCAAACAGGATGAGGAAGTCATCGTCACCTTCGCGTGTCCTGAACTCGAACGCCTGGTCAGGACCGAACTGAAGATCGCCAGCGAACCCATCACGTCAACAGACATGCTCGAATTATACAGCATCCGGCCCAACGGCGAGCGCGTCAGCAGCCTCAGCGGGCTGGAATATGCAGTAAATCTGACGGATTTTGGTATTTTGAGAAATGAAATTGAACTGGAGTCATTGGATCCGATCAGCCAGCTGACTTCTCTCACCAGAATCCTGGTCTCATATACGACGGTCAGTAAAGCAGTCGTTTTAGGCAATCTCGAACAGGTCACCTATTTATCCTTCATTGACACCAACATCAGCGACATCAGTTCGCTGGCAAACCTGCAGGCCATCCAGGAATTGACACTCAGCGACTGTGGAATCAGCGATATCGGCGCCTTGGCCGGTATGGCAGACCTGACCCGGGTCAATCTATACGGCAATAGCATAACGTCTCTGGATGCCTTGCAGGGCAAAAGCAAAATCGAATCCCTGAACATCCAGGGCAACCAGGTATCCGACATCAGCCCGCTGGCCGACATGACCAGCCTGCAGATGGCCACGCTGTCCTATAATCCGATCACCAATCTCAAGCCACTGGAAGATCTGCCCAACCTGCAGGAACTGACCATCTATCAGGATCACGATGTCAAACACCTGATATTCGATCAGGTCGCGATTCTGGAGGGAAAGGGAATCGAGGTTCTATACCACCGCTAAACGATCACCAGATACATCAGGATCCATACCAGACCGTCCAGACTGGCATTTGCTTTCACCATCAAACGAGCATGATGATCAATCTGCCATCTGTTTTGTTGCGGAGCATGTGACTTTTCCGCCCGGTCAGTCGTATTATAAGCAGAGGGCACAAAACGCGTTTTAAGGGGTATCCGCCGTGACGGAACAGCAAAAGCGACTGGCCGGTTTTCGTCAGGCCTATGAGCAGCATGGACTGATGGTTTATCATATCTGCCTGAATTATCTGAAAAATCCTGCCGATGCCGAAGACGCAGTGCAGGAGGTTTTTCTCAAGCTCTGCTGCCAGGCCCATATCGAGGAAGAGCCACACCGGAAATACTGGCTGATCAGATCGGCCGTCAATTACTGCAAGGATCAGGTCAAATCGTTCTGGCACAAGCGCGTCGACCTAGCTGAAGTTGACCGTTCAAGCTATTCAACATTGACAGAGCCGGAGGAATACGGCCTTCTGGAGGCGATGTTTCAGCTACCTGAGAAACAAAGGATCTGCTTGTATCTGTTTTATGTTCAGGAATTCACGATTGGGGAAATTGCAGCCGCCCTGCGTATCACACAGTCATCTGTCAAAATGAGACTCAAACGCGGCCGCGAAGCACTGCGGCTGAGGCAGGAGGGTGAATCGACATGAATCAGATCCTCATGAAAAGCACATTTGCCAAACTGGCTCCGGATCCACAGCTCGACTGCAGGATCGAACAGGCATTACGTGACCGGCCAGAGCAGAAGATGATGGCGCAACAAAGCCGGCGTCTGAAACCGGCGTTCGCAATCGGTCTTGCAGTTCTGCTTGTGCTGTCGGCCAGCCTGCTCTTTGGCCGCCTGATGCATCGTCCGTCCGGACAGACGCAGGTGACCAGTTCAGCATCAGTCACACACGCTGGAACGACCGCGGGCACGACAGCAGGCGCCACCACAGGCACGCCTGCAGAAACAACCGGTGCTTCCCTGATGCCATTAAGCTTCAACTCCAAGCAGGACCTGATCGCGGCCATCGGGAAAAATGACGAGCATGAAAGCTACCGCCTTGGCGATATCGTTTATTTGCAGCAGCCGGTCAACCTGCCGCAACAGGCTTTATTGAAGTCCATTGACGTCAGATCCGTCTATATCGCCTGGCAATATGAACTAGCCGATCCGCAGGATCCTGCCGGTGCGGCGAAGCAAAAGGACATCACCCGCTGGGAGGCCGAGCATCTGTACAGCTTTGTGCAGGATCGGTCTGAGGACAGCCCGGCTGCACTGCAAACCTGGCTGGAGATCATGCCGGGCTTCGTCCAATATGAAGCGGATGGTTTTTCCGGCTATTACAACGAGTACGACAGCCCGACGATGTCAGGTGTTGCCGTGCAGCGGCGGATGGTCATCTGGCTGGCTGATGACGATTGCCTCTACATCGAGATGCCGGCATCCATCCCGCTGGACGATATCCCCCAGCTCTGCCAGACGGAGCGAGTCAGCATAGATTGAGGAGGAAGCGACATGAAACGTTTGATTGCATTATTTCTGATTGTCTGCCTGCTCCCGGGACTGACAGCATGCGCCACCAACCAGACCGAAGGGCAACTTTCAGCCAAGGCTCAGATAACACCTGACTATCCGGCCCCGATTGCCTTTGACGATTATACCGCCGCGCGGATCATCCGGGAAAACAACCCGGTCAGCGATGCGCATAGGCAGGCGGTCAACCACTTCTCTTATGTAACAACATCTGCCGTCCTGCAGAATATTGAAACAAACGGCTGCTATTCCCCGCTGAGCCTCTACTTTGCCCTCTCCCTGGCTGGGACAGGTGCGAACGGCATAACCCGCAGGGAAATTTACAACTTGCTGGGCGCTTCCGATCCGGATGAATTGTCTCAAGCATGCGGCAATCTCTACCGCCGTCTCTACATCGACAACAAAATCTCCCGATTGAAAATAGCCAATTCACTTTGGCTTGATGACGAATATAATGGTGAACCGGTCCTGTTCAGAGAGACTTTCACCCAAAATGCTGCCGCGCAGTTCTATGCCTCCCTCTTCAAAGTAGATTTTGCCGCGGAGCAGACAGCCCTGGATATGGCACAGTGGATTGCCAACCAGACGAACGGTACACTGCAGCCGGTTTTTCAGGCGGATCCGGAGCAGATCATGAGCATCATCAACACGATCTTTTTCCAGGATCAATGGATCGACCGGTTTGATACCGCACTGACTAAAGCAGATATATTCCACCGGTCAGACGGCACAGATGTGACCTGCGATTTCATGAACAGAATCTACTCGTCAGCCGCTTTCAGCAAGGGCGAGGGATTTACGCGATCCGCACTTTCTCTGAAATCAAATGGCAGCATGGTTTTTGTGCTCCCGGATGAAGGCATCGCCCTGCACGATCTCCTCTCCCGCCCGGCCAGGTTGCAGGAAATCTTTGAAGGCGGTCAGCAAGCCAATGGGCAGGTGACCTGGAAGATCCCCAAATTCACCTGCGACACAGAACTCGACCTTATTGATATGCTGAAACATCTGGGTGTCAAGTCAGCTTTCCGGCGGGATGCCGATTTCAGCGAGATCACCGACCACATCGCTTTTATCTCCTCGATCTTCCAGAATACGCATCTGGCAATCGATGAAGTCGGCGTCACAGCATCCGCCTTCACGAAAATCGATTATGCTGGCGCGGCCAGACCCGATGGGCAGACTGACATGATCCTCGACCGGCCGTTTCTTTACGGCATCACAAGCGCGACCGGCAACCTGCTCTTTATCGGAATCTGCGGTGATCCATCGATCGCCCATGATGAACCAGCATCCGATCAGGCCATCATCCACACAACTGCCGTTTCCGGTGAGATTGACGCTGACCAGGCCATATCGATTGCCGCCGCGCGGTTTCAGGCATACCTGAAAGAGAAACCGGATATGGTCATCAAAGATCCGGTCTATGAAGCGGTCAGGAAGCAATACCAGGACAAAACGGAGTATTGGTCTGTTACCATAGCGCTGCAGGAACCAGACTATCGCTATCACCATTACGAAGTGCAAATACCGCTGAACAGCGAACAGGTGACGCTGATGACCGGCTGATAGCCAGAAAACTCCATCAATGACAATCAAACAGCTTGCTCAACTAGATTGCGGTCACACAAACAAAAATTTATACAGAAAATGCTTGCTCTGATTGCAGTTATGGGGTCGACACAGCAGGTTCTTTATGATATCATATGTAGTATCAAATTATATTATATGCAGCGTTTGCATATCAACGCACTAAAAATCTTTGGGAGGGATAACAATTAGTGCGTTTGATAAATTAAACGATAGGGTGAGGAGTATACCAAGTGATTTAACTCTAGATGAAGCTGATCGTTTTCTGCGGCATTATGGCTATACCAGAGCACGCCAAAAGGGATCTCATTGTCTTTATACAAAACCAGATGCACAGACAATCAATATTCAAGGACCGGTTGTGAAAGAATATCAAATTAAACAAATGCTAAATGCTGTTGACAGCATACTCTAAAACATGAGGTGCGATATGTATCCTGACTATAAAAAAATCGTTTTCCCATACATGAACAAGGATGGTTCCATTACATGGGTAGTGGAGTTTCCTGATTTGCCTGGTTGTTCCGCTATTGGCAGTTCGGAAGAAGAAGCATTGCATGAATCGAAAATCGCTCGTGATCTTTGGCTGGATGACTACTTTGACAGGAACAAATACTATCCGGTTCCAAAGGAAATAACTGTTGACTACAGTGGCAGATTTGTCTTGCGTCTGCCAAAAACATTACATAAACAGCTTGCCATGGATGCCGAAGAAGAGGGGGTCAGTCTAAACACCTTGATTATATCGCTTCTTTCACAGAACAACGAAAAACGGGTTGCTCAGTCTGCCTGTGGCTATTAATGCTTTGGATCACCATATAGATAGTGAGTGTTGACCATGTGTGCTGTGCGGCAAGTAAATCATGTGCGTTTTTTCGTTCCTGTGACAATAAAATTAAAGCCACCCTGCCATTCGTAGCTTTTATCATGATCAAAGTTGTTCTGTACATACACCAATTTGATGTTCAGAAGCTCCATCAACCGCTTGAACAAATTTTCGTCAAAGCCATGCTCAGCATATATCTCACGCTTTTCGGTGTAGCGACTTTCGAGCCACTGGATCTCATCTTCAATTTCACCGATTAGCAGTTCACATCGATAGTCAAATGGGAGTTTATGATCACTGTAATTGAGCGTGTAGGCATATGGATATACAGAAACATCAGCAAGCCCGCAAATATCAAACATTTTCGGATATCGCAGCGCGTGCCATTCTTCACTCTGATTGAAATCTGTCGCTTTGCGCGCGTATCTGGAAAATATCTCAGTTTCTCTGCGAGTAAGCTTGTGTAACTCATCTGCACCCGCAAATGGATAATCGCCCTGCCAAGAGACAGGCGGGATCGCATTCGTTGCGACAACACAGGACACGATTTTGTTTGGCTTACACACGCGAATAAGTTCCTTCATGCCTGCTATTGGATCGGAGAGAACGCCAATGTAGGTGTAATTCGTCACTGCATCAAAACTGTTATCAGGAAACGAAAGTGAATAGCCATCATCGACCTTGAGTGTTACTCTCTCCGCAAAACCAAGCTCGATAAGCTTTTTTTGCCAAACTCGATAAAGCCTTCATTTATATCAAAACCAGTTACATGACCGTTATCAAAGCCCTTTACGATGTATCGTCCGAACACACCTGTTCCGCAACCCGCATCGAGCACGCTGCTATCTTTGTTGATTCCCAGCCATTTATAAAGCAACGGCAACATATCTCGAGCAAAACGGTAAGCGCGACGTTCAAACGGTATACAATTGTTCCGTTTTTTCCATATTTCATTGCTGCTTGTATCAACCATCTATGGACCTCCCTCATACCTCATGCGTTCCGCTTAATATCCATACTTAATTTATTCTGCCTCATCCTCATACAGCTGTCCGACCAGGTTCAGCACGTCCTCTTTTGTCAGGCCGACTGTTTTGCAGTAGGCAATGTCTTTGGCGAGCTTTTCGCGGACCAGATGGTCACGCCTGTGATCCAGTTCCCCATCTTGCAGCAGCGCCACAAAGCAGCCACGGCCGACCCTGGTCAGGATATAGCCGTCGCGTTCCAGTTCTTCCCAGGCTTTCTTGATCGTGATGACGCTGATCCTCAGCTCCCTGGCCACGGTGCGGATCGGAGGCAGGCAATAACCGCTCGCCAGTTCGCCCCGGATGATCTGGTCGCGAATCTGGGTATAGATCTGCAGGTAGAGCGGCTCATCTGATGCGGTTAATACGATATTCATTGTTTACAGGTCGACCCTGGCAAACCGGTTTGCCGAAAGCCTGAAGGCCAATAACATGGCCAGGATATAGATCACGATCCCAGCTGCCAGGATCGGCAGTTGGGCCAGCTGACTGGTGGGCTCGACAGTGTCCAGAGCGCGCTTGAGAACCGGAACCAGCTGGATGACGATTTCAATCGCCAGAACATAAATGCTGATCGCCAGGCCGCTTATCAGCAGCGCAAATCCTGCCCGGTAAGCGGTTTTGTAGAAAACGGGCAGAAAGATCAAGTTGAACAGCGCATACATGATGAAAACAAAACCAAAAAAAGCGACGTTGGCTTCGATACCCACAACATTACCCTGCGGATTGGGATTGATCCGGGGACCGATGACGGCGCAGGGAATGGCGACGAGTATCTGTACGAGTTCAATGACGACAATAAAGACACAGCGCGCTTTCACGACATCGCGTTTGGCGACCGGCAGCGAAGCGGTGAAGAAGATGTCTTTGTTCTCCCTGCCCTGCAGGAAAATGAAGAAGATCGACAGGCAGGTGTAGATAAACGCGACATAATAGGGGTAGGCCGGGATCAACAGCATCAGGCCCAGAAACGGGAAAATAAACAGGGTCGGATGCTTCGCTAAGCGGAATTCTTTGATGATGAGCGCTTGCACGTCTGTCACTTCCTTTCCAGGTGGATCATGATCGACTCAAGGTCCGCAGGGGCGACTGCCAGATGAGCGGCGGCCGGCAGGTCGGTTTTGCGCATCATGGCCGAAAAGCCAAATGCGTTGGGTCTGCAGCCGATCAGCAAATGATCTATGTCAGAAACCAGCTGCTCTTTGGTTCCGCTTACGATCCTGTAGTCTTCCAGGAAAGCATCCTTTTCTGTGCTGGCAATGATCTCACCGTCTTTGATGTACGTGATGAAATCGGCGCATTTCTCAAGGTCTGAAGTAATGTGCGTGGAGAAAAGTATGCTCTTGTCCCCGTCCTCGATCAGTTCCTGGAACAAGCCTAAAAGATCATCCCGTGAAACAGGATCGAGTCCGCTGGTCGGTTCATCGAGGATCAGCAGCCTGGCGCCGTGCGAAAGGGCCAGGGCCAGGGCAAACTTGACGCGCATGCCGTCAGACAGCTGGTCGGCCTTTTTGTCCGGTTCCAGCTCAAACCGCTCCAGGTAATCTCTGAAGAGGGCATCATCCCAATCCGCATAGAACCGTTTGACGACGCCTGCTATGTTTTTGATTCTTTCTTTGGGGTAATAATTGATCCCGCCAAACATGAAGCCGATCTTCTGTTTGCAGGACAGCTCGTTGGTGAAGAAATCCTGACCAAGCACGGTGACCTGCCCGCTATCCGCATGGACCAGATTGAGCATGCTCTTGAGCGTGGTTGTCTTACCGGCGCCGTTCCGGCCGATGAAGCCCATGATGTAGCCCGCGTCCAGCTGGAACGAGACGTTGTTCAAGGTGAATTTTTCATATTTCTTGCATAGGTTCTCAACCTTCAGTATCTCCATGGTGTTCAGCTCCCGTTTAGACCGATTATTGTGTATATCGTGTATACACAATATAACGCTTGAACGAATGGCTGTCAAGTAATTTTTTCATGACCCCCGGGGCGGTCCTGATCTATAACTTGCTCTATGCTTCTCCCGAATGATTGACCTTTTTCGTCAATCCTTCGGCAGAAAGACCAAGTAATTTTTCATGACCCCCGGGTTGGTCGTTTGGCCCAAAAATGGTATATTTGAAGAATAAACGTAACATAGCAGAGCGAAGTCTGGACCAATGATTGGTAATATATGCATAATGAAAGCAGAACTTAGGGCATGTCTATAAATAACTGGCTCTACTGCTTTCCCACTCGGATTGACATGGTCATGTCAGTAACCGACATGACCGGTTCGTCAATCCTTCGGGAAAGAGAGCCACAAATTTATAGACAATACCTTAGTAAACGAATTTGCTTCGAACCTTTAGGAGGTATGACCAATGAACAGTCGGGAAATGATGCGCAAGATTGAAACCGTTCTGGAGGATGCCAAAGCCGGGATTCTGGCGACAACCGACGCGCAAGGACATCCACATGCCCGTTGGATGACGCCGGTCCTGCTGGACCAATGGCCGGAGACCCTGTTCGCCGTGACGGCGCCCGATTTCCCTAAGATCATGCAGCTGGATGCCAACAACCAGGTGGAGTGGATGCTGCAGACCAGGGCTCTGGATCAGATCATCAACATCCGGGGCGGCATCAATGTTCTGGACAATCCTTCCCTGAAAGCCCAGGTTATGGAGGCCATCGGCAAAAAACTGACTGTTTTCTGGAAAGTGAACAAAGATAAAACTGATTTTGTCATCCTTGAGACCGTGATTGATGAAGCCTGCTGGTCTGCCCCGATGAAAGGCCTGAAGGAAATCGTCGTTTTCCGGCAGGAGGGAGTATCACTATGACAGGCATCAAGAACATAAAGGCATATGACCGGGATTTTCTGCTGAAGCTGCTGGAAGACATGCTGTTGATACGCAGATTCGAAGAGAAAGCGGCGCAGATGTACGGCCTGCAGAAGATCGGCGGATTCTGCCACTTGTATATCGGCCAGGAAGCCGTGGCTGTCGGTTCAATCGCGGCGCTCGATCTGGAGAAAGATTACGTGCTGACTGCGTACAGAGACCATGGCCATGCCCTTGCCTGCGGTATGACACCCAATGC
>JAWSUP010000133.1:0-9999 GCA_033549405.1 Bacillota bacterium
GTTGGCCGTCGTCCTGTGGATGGCGGCAACGCCGACGGCGGTTTCTGCATGGTCAATTTCCAGGACTACCTGCAGCAGGCCAATGAAAACCGTTTTGTCATCGTGCAGATTGAAGATCCGGAACCGCTGGCCGATCTCGAGGAGATCGCTGCGCTGCCGGGCATCGACATCCTCTTTTTCGGTCCCGGCGATTTCAGCCATTCGATCGGCCATCCTGGCGTCTTCGACCATCCCGACTTGCTGGAAGCCCGCAAAAGGGTGGCGGAAGTGGCCGTGCGCCATGGCAAGTTTGCCGGCACCGTCGGCGGTCCCGGCAATCTGGATGAGTTGATCGGCATGGGTTATCGCTTCATCAGCATGGGCGCCGACGTGGTCGGCCTGAGCCAGTACTTCGGCGACCTGATGGGCGCTTTCCGCAAACGGACAACCGCAAAGGCCGAATATTACGGCGACCAGGGGCTGTTAAAAAAGTAGTTGGTCTTTTCCCCGAAAGATTGACGAATTTGGTTAATCGTTCGGGGAATTTATAGAGCAAGTTATTTTTTAACAACCCCTAAGAAATAGGAGACCGAAACATGGATTACATAACCACACATGATCTGCGTCTGCCCCGTTTGACCTTGGGCACGGTGCAGCTGGGACTTCGCTATGGGATCGCCAACAAGATCGGCAAACCGGACGAAGTGCACAGCCACGAACTGCTGCAGCAGGCAGAACAACTGGGTATCACCTGCTTCGATACGGCAGCCGGCTACGGCGATGCGGAAGCTGTGCTCGGACGTTATTTCAGGCAATTTCCTGATCCGGATCGCCAGATCGTCACGAAGTTCAAGCTGGATCCGGCTGTCGGCACAACAGAGGCAGAGCTGGAAAAGGCTGTGCGCAGCCAGTTGGAACAGTCCCTGCTGCACCTGGGCATCCAGCGCATCCCCATCTACCTGATGCACAATGCGGACGATCTGCACCGCCACCAGGATCGCCTCGTCGCGGTGCTGGACCGGCTTGTCCGGGAAGGCCTGATTGGCCTCATGGGCGTCTCTGTCTACCGCGCGGCCGACCTGGACCGCATGCTGCAATATGAGCTGTTCCGGGCAACCCAGATCCCGATCAACCTGTTTGACCAGCGCCTGATCCGCTCCGGCCACCTGGCACGTCTGAAAGAAAAGGGCATCATCGTTTTTGCCCGCAGCGTTTTCCTTCAGGGGCTCTTCTTCATGGATCCGGACAGCCTGCCGTCCGCACTGGCCCACGCAGCGCCGCTCCTGCAGGCGCTGCGTCAGCTGGCGGATGACGAAAAGCTTCCGATCGCACAATTGGCTTTATCCTTTGTGCGCGATCTGCCGGGCATCACCAGCCTTGTGATCGGCGCTGAAACTGCAGAACAGGTGGCAGAAAACGTGCGCCTTTGCGCCGGATGGCCATTGTCCGATGCCGGCCGCGTCACCGCAGACCGCCTCTTCCGGGAAGTGCCGGAGGTTGTGGTCAATCCGTCCCTGTGGCAGGGGTGATTTCTGGCATAAACATGCCCGAAGAAGGTGATATACAGATGACACAGTTACTGCGCTTTGCCATGATGGGCGCCGGTTTCATTGCCGGACCAAACGCGGCAGCCCTGGTGGCCCAGCCCGGTGTCCGGCTGGTGGCGATCTCCAATCCGACCCTGAGCAAGGCGGACCGCATCGCCAAGGATACCGGCAGCGATTGCCGCCTTTATGTCGACTGGCGCGACATGCTGGAGCATGAGACTGTTGATGCCGTCCTGATCAACCTGCCTCATTTCTTGCACCATGAGGTTTTTCTGGCCTGTGTTGAACGTGGCCTCCATATCATCATCGAAAAGCCGCTGGCCAACACAGTAGCGCAGTGCCAAGACATGATTGCTGCCGCCGCCCGCCAGGGCATCCGGGCGACCGTCTGCCACACGCAGCGCTATAACGCCGTTTTCCAGGCCGCAAAAGATTACATAGAAGCGCACGATCTTGGCCCGCTGCACGCCATCGAGGACAACATCCACACCCATTATTTCTGGGATGGCCGCTCACCCTGGCAGCTCTCACCGGAACTGTCGGGCGGAGGCATCGCCCTGAACTACGGCGTGCATCAGCTGGACCGCGTCCACTGGTTTCTCCGGCAGAAGACAGTCCGCTTTACGTCGCAGTACCTGACGGAGAAACCGGGCTATATCATTCCATCATCCTACATGATGATGGGCGTCGGCGAGCGCGGCACGCCCTACAGCATATCCTGCAGCGGCTACACCGGACCTGACATCAACGAGATGCGCCTGGTTTTTGAGCGCGGTATCCTGCACTGCTGCCTGCGCGACAACGGGCTGGTCAAAGCCGGCCTGTACGTCGGCGATACGCAAACCAAGCTCTTTGCAGCACAACCGGTCAACCTGCCAATGGACGGTTTCTATCACAGGCAGTTTGCCGCAGCCATCGACTATCTCTCAGGCAGAACCGGTGAAGCGCCCGTTTCGCTGGATTGGGCGGCCGATATGGTCCGCCTGGTGACGTCCGGATTTGCAGATGCGGCCAGTCAGAATCATGATGGATCTGCCTGACCGCAACAAGTAAATTAATAATTAACAGCCCCTGAGATAAACAATCAACTGAAAGAGGCTCGCCTATGACCTACGCACAGGAACTTTACCGTCACGCCAAAACGCGCATCCCGGGCGGTGTCCAGCTACTGAGCAAACGGCCGGAGCAGTTCGCCCCGGACCAGTGGCCGAGCTATTTTTCCCGGGCCAAAGGCTGCGAAGTATGGGATGTCGACGACAAGCACTACTATGACCTGACGACCAACGGGATCGGCTCGTGCCTTCTGGGTTATGCCGATCCGGATGTCTCGGCTGCCGTGATCCGGCGCATCGAGCTGGGCTGCATGTCGACGCTCAACCCGCCGGAAGAAGTCGAACTGGCTGACCGGCTCTGCGCGCTCCATCCCTGGGCTGAGCAGGCGCGCTTCGCCCGCACCGGCGGCGAGATCTGCGCCGTCGCCGTACGCATCGCCCGGGCGACAACCGGCCGCGATGTCGTGGCGATCTGCGGTTACCACGGTTGGAGCGACTGGTACCTGGCTGCCAACCTCGGCTCGGGCGACCGGCTGGACGGACAGCTGCTGCCGGGTCTGCAGCCGGCCGGCGTACCCAAGGGGCTGACCGGCACCGCCCTGACTTTCCATTTCCAGGATCGTGCGGAATTTGACGCGATCATCGACCAGTATGGCGATCGCTTGGCCGGTGTCATCATGGAGCCGGTGCGCAACGAGATCCCGCGGGACGGTTTTCTCGACTATGTCAAGGACCGGATTCACCGCGCCGGCGGCCTCTTGATCTTTGATGAGATCACAATCGGCTGGCGCCTGACCTTCGGCGGCGCCCACCTGCTCTTAGGCGTGACGCCGGATCTGGCCGTCTTCGCCAAGGCGCTGGGCAACGGCCATCCGATCGCTGCCGTGATCGGCACCAAAGCGGCCATGGAGGGTGCGCACACTTCGTTTATCTCCAGCACCTACTGGACGGAAAGCGTCGGACCCGTCGCCGCCCTGGCGGTCATGCGCAAGATGGAACAGACGCGTGTCTGGGAACACGCCGAACTGGTCGGCCGCACCGTAATGGCTGACTGGAACACACTGGGAGAGAAACACGGCCTGCCGCTGCACGCGGAAGGTCTGCCCTGCCTGGCGCATTTCGCGTTCACCCAGTATCCGCTGGAACTGAAGACCCTTTACACAGTCCTGATGCTCAGGCAAGGTTTTCTGGGCAACACCGGCCTGTATCCGACCCTGGCGCATACACCTGAGATCCTCGCGATTCACCGGACGGCTGTCGATGCGGTTTTCAGCGAAATCAGCCAGATCCTGCACAAGGGAGACCGTCAGGCCATCCTGGACGCCATCGGCGGACCGGTCTGCCAGTCCGGCTTCGGCCGCCTGGTTCAGTAAGCAGAAGCAATACAGGAGCACCCGGGAAATGGATAATTTCGAACTCAATACAATCGATCGTCAGCTGATCGACAAGCTGGCCGCTTTTCTGCCTAAGAAGATCTTTGACGCGCACGCACACCTGTACGATGCCGCTTTTGTACCCAACATGCATGATCCGGAGAGCAACGTATTCAGCAGACGACAGCTGAACTGTGCGGATTACCTGCAGTATCAGGGCGCCCTGTATCCCGGAGCGGAAATGATGCGCATCAATATAGTGACCATGCCCGACCGGGCCATGGCAGATCGCAGCAACGGTCTGCGCGACGCGTCCGTCCGGTTTCTGGTCGATCAGCTGACGCGCTGTCCGGATCATGTCGGCGAGGTGTTTGTCCTGCCGGACGATACAGAGAACGATATTGAATCTTTACTGGTGCATCCGAATATTCGCGGCTTTAAATGCTACCACCTGGTGGCTGCAAGGCAGCCGACCTGGCAGGCAGGCATCGCGGAATACCTGCCGGAGAGCGCCTGGCGTGTCGCCCATGAAAAGGAACTGTGCATCACGCTGCACATGGTCAGGGACCGGGCGCTCGCCGATACAGGCAACAGGGCTTATATTAAGGAAATGGCACATAAATATCCGCGGGCGACCCTGATCCTGGCACACGCAGCACGCGGCTTTGCCGCCTGGACGACTGTTGAAAGTGTGGCCGAACTGGCCGGCCTGGAGAATGTCTGGTTTGACTTATCGGCGATTTGCGAGTCGCCGCCCATGATGGCAATTCTCAAGCACTGCGGTGTCAAAAGGGTCCTTTGGGGCAGCGATTTCCCCATTTCGATGGCCCGCGGCAAAGCCATTTCCCTGGGCGACGGCTTCTACTGGATCTACAAACAAGATCTGGCGCGCTTTCAGGCTGCGACACCCATCCGGGCAACCCTGGTCGGGATCGAAAACCTGCTGGCTGTGCAGGAAGCCTGCATGCTGCTCGATCTGGACAAGCCTGCAATTGAGGATATCTTTTATAATAACGCTATGCGTCTCTTCAGGCTCACTGATCAGGAGTTGTGAAGAAATTACTTGGAGAAAAACATGAAAGCACAGGATCCATTTTTGATTGAAGCGTTGGTTGATTTTCCAGATGATGCTATAAAAGCCTCCGAACCGATCACGTCAAGCCACATCGATGCGATGATGGACCGTTTGTCCGCCGGCGGTGTCAGGCGCGTTAGCTGGTGTGTTTATGCAGATGGCCGGGGTGGTTATTTTACACCAGCCCATAACAAAGCCTATGAAAATCTGATCCGGACCTATCAGGTATTAGGACAGAATCCACTGGATGTAGCCGTAGAAGCTGCCCATCGGCATGGTATGGAAATCTTCGCCTATTATAAGCCGTATGAAACCGGTCCGGCGATAGTCTACCCAGAAGGATCGTACGAAGCAAAGGTCTATGGCCGGATCAGGCAGATTGGCGGCCATGTAAGTTGGCTTGACCCGTTTGTTGTTGATCATCCACATCTGCGTATTAAGCGCCGTAGCGACGATCAAGCGCCTGAATATCCAATCAGACCGATCGAAACGATCAAATTATATAAATGTGATGCCTTACCGACAAGAATCACCCGAGAGCATCTGCAGATCTGGTTCAGTGACAGTAATTACTGTTATCAGCGACTTGATACTGATTTTACCTTATCTGACAGCATTGAGATCTGTCCCCGGGACATCCGCGATATTTTTACAGACCAGTGCTTGATTCGTAGCGGAGAACCTCGGAGAGTATTAACTTTGAGTGGTTTTCAGCTTACCGCACCATATTTTTTGGTAACAACTGATTTTACAGAAGGACCGGCAGATTTTGCAAATACTGATCTGGAAATGTTATCAGTTTTTGATAATGCAGGTGAGGAAATTACCGGGGAGATTGCCTCGGAATCGACTGTTTACTTAGGTGAATTGTTAAATTTTCTCAATTGGGGGCTCGCATTCGACACGGGTTACAATGGTGGTAAAAAACATCTTGATTTTCCTGGTGGTGACGGGCGATCGGGTTTTGTCGCTTATGCCCGCGGACGCAACCGTTATCTGCCAGGTGCATTATGTGAAACAGAACAGCAAGTACAAGACTTCTGGTTGCACTGCATCGAGAGCATTTTAGCAACTGGTGTTGATGGCGTTGATATACGAGAAGAGAATCATAGTACGCACACGAATCATCCACAAGACTACGGTTATAATGAAGTTGTCTTGGAAAAATGTGCTGAACGCGGGCGGGTCGATGAACTAATGATAGCAGCAGTTCGTGGCGATGCCTATACGGCGTTTTTAACGAAGGCTAAGCAACTGATCAATAGTCGCGGCAAGCGGATGCGGATAAATTTTCAAATCGACTGGTATAGATCTGATCCGGCAGCCTGTCGCCGTCTGGCATACCCGGCCAATCTCGATTTCCAGTGGCAGCGCTGGATTCGTGATGAATTGGCTGATGAGGCTGTTTTACGGTTTTATATTTTACCCTTTGATTGCATTTTTAACGATGCTGTAGCACATGACCTGATTGAACGTTGCCATGATAAGGGGATTCCGATAACGATCAATCGGTATATTAAACCCAAAACTCTCATTGACGAGTATCGGAGTGTTCGCCAAGATGGCCGATTTGCTGGTTTTATTCTGTATGAGACCTGCAGCTTTCTAAAAATTCTGGCCGGTGGCGGCTGTGATATTAGTGAGCCAGCCGTTGAAAAGTTGTTTGAGATTATAACAACGGGTAACGATTGATAACATCTTCTACAATAACGCCATGCGCCTCTTCAGGCTCACGAACTGAGGATCGTCCTGATGCTTATTCAAAAGCAGGACATTTCTTCCTGATGTCTTAGAGGGCCACACCTTCCCAGAAACCCCTGTCTCCGGGGATAATACCCAGGGATTGCCGAAGCTTAAGGCAGGTTTCCCGCCACTGGACCAGGCGGTCTTTCATAACGCGCAGTTCAGGCGGAAGACTGCCTGATGTCCGGAGCAGCGAATGCAGTTCATATGGATCGCTAAACAAATCGTAGGCTTCATCGCCGTACTGCTCATCCTGGATATAGAGATAACGGGGTGAGCGGATGGCCTGGACCAGGCATTTCCTGCGACCGTGTTCCGGAATGCCTCCGGGAAAGGTTGTTTTCAGGTGTCCCTGGTAATCGCCGACCTGAGCGTATATATAGTCATGCAGCGGCTTTTGGTTGCCTGACCTGATCCAGTCCACAAGATCGCATCCCTGGGCGTATTCCGGGACAGATGCACCGGCCAGCCTGAGAATTGTCGGAAACAGGTCGGCCAGCTGGACCAGGTCGTTGACGATGCTCGGTCCGGCAAGCGCCGTGCCTCGCGGCGGCCGGATGACCAGCGGCACATGCAGCAGGCACTCATAAAGCGACTCTGTCTTGTTGTAGAGACCTTTTTCGCCAGTATAATCACCATGGTCAGAAGTAGCGATGACCCAGGTGTTATCCAGCAGGCCGCGGCGGTCCATCTCGTCGTAAAGGCGCAGCATCTGCCGGTTGGCATAGGTGATCATGCCATAATAGATGGCGATGACCTTGCGTTTGTCAAACTCGGTTGCAGCAGCTGTCGCGCAGTCTTCCATCGCTGCAACTTGCCAGAGCGGGCGGCCGGCATCGTCGCCTGCAGGCGGCAACGCGATAACGGCCGGATCATAAAGCGTGTCAAAGGGACGAGGCACGAAATAAGGCGGATGCGGATCGATGTAGGGGACATGAAAGAAGAACGGCTTGCCGGATAATTCGATCTGATCCAGCATCAGCATCGCCCGGTCTGTCAGCATGGCTGAATGACCGTGTTCCGCCGGAACATCGATCTGACCGGAGGACCAGCCGACATCGCTGCGCCCGTGCTGGTGCGCATGGTGCCAGGTGTGGTAAAGCGGCCCTGGTTCATTGAAGTCCACCTGTTCGTGCCAGCCACGCGTGAGGTTTCTCGTGCGTTCATAATGGCCGCAGACCGCCGTGTAATAGCCCTGCTGCTGCAGCAGTTCCGGCATCTGGACCAGATTGTGGGGCATCCTGTTCTGGTGGCAGGTCACCTGATGGACAAGGGGATGCACACCGGTCATCATGGTTGCTCGCGAGGGGGTGCAGATAGGCGAATTGGCGTACGCCTGCGTAAAGGTGATGCCGTCAGCAGCCAGCCTGTCGAGCAAAGGTGTCTGGACAATCGGACTGCCGTAGACACCCCCGGCTGCAGATGCCTTCTGCTGATCGGTCATGATGAAAAGGATGTTGGGTCTGTCGCCTGTAAATCCGGCCATAGCGAACCTCCTCGCATGCTGCCTGTAACTGTCCCTTACTGCTCCGGCTGCTGCTGCGTCATCAGCCGGTACAGACCTGCTGGTTCGGTGATCAGGTGGTGCTGCAGCCAGCGGGCCACGCCATCCTCCGTGTTGCTGCCGATGATGCTGTCTGCCTGCTCTTTCACTTCCGGCCGGGCGTTACTGACGGCGAGGCGCCTGTCACTGGCCTGGAACATTGGCAGATCATTGAGGTTGTCGCCAAAGCAGGTGACCTTGCCAAAACCGCCCAGACTGCGCAAATAGCGGACCGCATGGTACTTGGATGCGGTCACGGCACAGACCTCGAGGAAGTTCTGCTGCGGACGATAGACATCCTGGTAGTATTCGATGCGAAAAAGATCAGAGCCAGACAACTCCCGGTAGAGCGGATCCAGCCGTTCTGGCGTGTCTGTGATCGAAAAATTGACGATGGTTCGGCCGGTCAGTGTTTCGGCGAAGTTGCGCACCTTGGTGAAATTGCTGCCGAAACGCTGTTCGCGTTCGGCGACAAACTGTTGCGCCTCAGGCGTTTCGAGCGATTCATACCAGATCGACACTTTGTTCTGGTCAATTGTATAGATAAAACCTTCTGCCTGATGTCTTTGCAGGATCTGGAACAACTTGCGCCTGACAGCTTGCGCCATGCCTTCTGATTTGATGATGCGGTTTTTTTTGACATCGAAAATGCAGGCTCCGTTCATCAGAATGACGGGCACGGTCAGGCTGACGCCCTGCAGCAGGTGTTGAACGGTCGATGGAGAGCGGGCTGTGGCAACACTGAAGCCGATGCCGGCGTCAATCAGCCGATTGATAACCTGGCGGCTGTATTCTGATAAGGTGGCATCAGGTGTCAGTAAAGTGCCGTCAAGGTCGGAAATATAAAGGTCCATAGCGTACCTCCCGTGAATGGTCTTTCCCGTGCGGGCAACCGGTTGCATTCAGTGGGGATAAGCAGATTACACCCGAAGCCGTTTCATGTCAAGGGGTTGCAGCCGGATATGGCGTATATTCATGCTGTGTTTTCGGGATCGAAAGTTCTGAAAATCAAGTTGCAGCGCATAGCGACCAAAACGTCGCCCTTTTGCTGCATTTATCTGTTATTTGACAGTCAAGACTTGTTTGACAGGCCAAAACAGCCGATGCTATGATGAAAAAGCCAACAAGTTAAAATACAATCCGATCTGTTGGCCCATCACAAAAAACTTGAAATGTTGACCTCAAATATCACCAGGAGGAAAAACCGCATGGAAAAGAGATACCCCAATGTAATCCTGGGTACAGCATGTATTCCCTGGACAGAGCGTTATGACTTTGACGACCAGATGTTCCGGACGACCGTGCGGGGACTCATCTCCCGCAATGTACGCCATATCTATCTGTTCGGTACGGCCGGCGAAGGCTACGCTGTTACGGACCGCCAGTTTGAAGAGATCACGCAATGCTTTGCTGAAGTTATGGCGGAAGCAGGCGGGAACCCCATGATCGGCCTGATCAGCCTGTCTTTCCCGACGATGCTTGAGCGTTTGCGCTTTGCCTATGGCGTGGGCATCCGGGATTTCATGTTCGCCCTGCCCAGCTGGGGTGCGCTTCAGGATGACGAGCTGGCGTCGTTTCTGCACCAGCTGTGCGATCCGTATCCGGACTGCCGCTTTCTCCATTACAACCTTCCGCGCAGCAAAAGGATTCTGACGATCGCCGAGTATGAGTGTTTTGCCGCGGAGAT
>JAWSUP010000134.1:0-7013 GCA_033549405.1 Bacillota bacterium
GTAGCCATGGGGCTTGATCAGCTCAATAAGACTCAAAGCGTGGTATCCGGCATATCTGATGCACCCCCCAACATTGGTCTGTCTGTCCTGATTGATGCTGTGAACCAGCCTGACCGGCCGGTTACGGCGCAACTGCTGGGATTTTCGGCAGCGCCGCGCATCAATGCGGCCGGTCGGATGAGCGATGCTGATGACGCTGTCAAGCTCCTCTTGACTGAAGATTTTGACGAAGCAAGACAACTGTCGCAGCAACTGATCGATTTGAATCGCCAGCGCCAGGAAACAGAGAACGCGATAACCATTGAAGCCATGGCGGATATCGACAACAGGCAGGACCTTGATCAACAGAATATCCTGATTGTTTCACGACAGGACTGGCATTCGGGTGTGATCGGCATCGTCGCTTCCCGACTGGCTGAGCATTACAGCCGACCGGTCATTGTTCTTGCCGGTGATGGCCTCTGGTACAGGGGTTCATGCCGTTCCTGGGGTGAAATCGATATCCTGGCCGCACTGAAAGCAGCAGACAGGACATTGGATCGCTACGGCGGACATCGCAAGGCCGCTGGTTTGACACTGGCAATAGATCAACTGTCTGCCTTTACTTGTGAAATTGAGCGCTATGCGTCACAACAGATTCATGAAGACCAGCTGAGATCCGACCTGCTGGCAGACCTGGTCGTTACCGGTCATGATCTGACTTTGGACAATGCACAAAAGATCAGGCAGCTTGAGCCGTTTGGTGAGGCTAATCCGATTCCCTTGCTGATTTGCCGTGAGCTGTCAATCGAAAATGCGAAACTGGTTGGGAACGGAAAACACCTCAAGCTCAAGTTGATGGACGAAAAAACAAATAAAAGCTGGGACAGCATAGCATTTGGTTTCGGTGACGCCGATGAATGGACAGGGACCGGCGATCGGGTCGACGTCCTGTTTTCTCTGGAAATAAACGAATGGCAGGGAACAAGGCAAGTACAACTGAATATCCGTGACATGCATCCGGCTGAATGTGGCAGTCCCTTTATGGATCGTCCCTGGGAGGCTGAACGACTGTATCAGTCACATGGCAGCATCAATAAACTGATGAAGCAGTTTGCCTTGCCATTGCAGGCTCTGCTGCCCGGCTCACATGAATATAAGACAGTCTACCAATATCTGCGAACGCACTTTAGTACAGAGCCTGCCTTGATCGACTTGCGTCTTTTAGCCCGCAAGATCGGCCGCAGCTACCAGCTCGATCTGCATCCCTTTCGACTGGCACGAATCCTGATTGTTTTTCAGGAAACCGGGCTGATTCTGCGCCAGGACATGGGGCAAGGCCGATTGCGTCTGACATTGCTGCCTGTTACAGAACGCGTGCGTTTGGATGAATCGCCGACCTACCGCCGATTAGCGGCAGAATGCGAAGGGGGCGGTCAATCGTGAGCAAAACACCGGCAGAGATGCGTGAAAACATGCTGGAGCAGATTCTTCAGCGCTTCAAACGATATACCGGCGGGCAGACCGGAGAGAAGATTGCCAGAGCCTATACCTATGCGATAGAAGCCCATGGCGCCCAGCAGCGCGCGACAGGCGAACCTTATATCATCCATCCACTTGCCGTTGCCGCAATCCTGACCGACCTCGAGGTTGATGAAGATACGCTGACAGCAGCGTTGCTGCACGACACCGTCGAAGATACCGGCATAACGATTGATGAAATCAAGACAGCATTTGGCGAGGATGTGGCGGCCCTTGTTGATGGCGTAACCAAGCTGAGCCGGATCCCTTATTCATCGAAAGAAGAAATACAGGCAGAAAATTTCCGGAAAATGTTCCTTGCCATGGCTCGTGACATCCGTGTCGTTTTGATCAAGTTGGCAGACCGGCTGCACAATATGCGTACGATGCGTCACATGAATCCGGAAAAACAGTCGGATAAAGCCCGTGAGACGCTCGATATCTATGCTCCGCTGGCCCACCGTTTGGGAATCTATAAAATCAAATGGGAGCTGGAAGACCTTTGCCTGCGCTACATAGACCAGGATGCCTATTATGAGCTTGTCGGCTCTATTGCCCAGAAACGGTCGGAACGCGAAAAATATCTCGAGGAGATCGTTGTTCAGATGCAGATCAAGATTCGCGAGATGGGCATCAAGGCTGAGATCGAAGGTCGGCCGAAACATTTTTACAGCATCTACCGCAAGATGAAAGAACAGGAAAAAAGCCTTGACCAGATCTACGATCTTTTCGCAACGCGCGTCATCGTAGAAACGGTCGCTGACTGTTACGCTGTGCTGGGCCTTGTGCACGAGCTTTATAAGCCGATGCCGGGACGCTTTAAGGATTACATCGCCATGCCCAAACCCAATATGTACCAGTCGCTGCATACGACTGTGATTGGCCCCCGGGGAATCCCGTTTGAAGTCCAGATTCGCACCGCAGCGATGCATCGCACCGCAGAATACGGCATTGCGGCTCATTGGCGCTACAAAGAAAATCTTCCGCACAGCAGACACAGCGAAGCGCAAGACAGCAAACTGACCTGGCTGCGCCAGCTGCTCGAATGGCAAAAAGACATGCGTGACGCCGGCGAGTTTATGGAATCGCTTAAAAACGGCCTGGTCGCCGATGAAGTGTTTGTGTTTACCCCGAAAGGTGATGTCCGCTCATTGCCAGCCGGGTCAGTGCCTGTCGATTTTGCCTACAGTATCCACAGCGGTATTGGCAACCGCATGTACGGAGCAAAAGTAAACGGCCGGATCGTTCCGTTGACATACGCACTGCAAAATGGCGATATCGTTGAAATATTGACCTCCGAGAAAGTGCATGGACCCAGCCGTGACTGGCTGAAAATTGTCAAAAGTGCATCTGCCAGAACCAAGATCAGCCAGTGGTTCAAAAAGGAGATGCGACAAGAAAACATTGACCGTGGCCGGGAAATTGTTGAACGGGAAATCCGCAAAACCGGATTTACAACTGCACAACTCCTGAAAAACGATCAGATAGAACCGATTTTACGACGATACACTTTGAATTCTCTCGAGGACGTCTATGCTGCTATCGGTTATGGCGGCTTATCGGCAGGACGGATCATCCCGCGCCTGCGCGATGAATACATACGCAACCTGACTGAAGACGAACGGACGAAACTGGGATATCGTCTGACATCGTCCGGGCAGGTCATATACAGTCCGGTTACGACAGCGCTGGGTGATGAGATTATTCAACCTGACCAGCGCAAAGGGAAAAGCCGTGCCAAAACACACACGGATCACGGCATTGTTGTCAAAGGGATCGATAATTGCCTGGTTCGACTTTCACGTTGCTGCAGTCCCGTTCCTGGCGATCCGATCATTGGGTATGTGACCCGGGGCAAAGGTGTGGCTGTTCATCGGACTGATTGCTCAAACATCCGCAATCTGCTGCAGTCTGCCGGCGGATCTGCCATGAATGCGGAAAAAGCATCGCGCCTGATCGATGTTTCCTGGACAAAAGAAGACCATGGTTCTCATTTCCAGGTTGAACTGAAGATCCTGGCTCACGACCGACGACACTTGCTGGCTGACGTGTCCAATGCCATATCAGAAGAGAAAGTCTCAATCATATCGGGTCAGATGACAGCGATGAAGGATGTAACAGCGACATTGATCATGACCATAGAGGTGGCCAGCCAAAGCCAGTATGATCGTGTGCTCGGTCGGATCAAGGCCGTACGCGGTGTCATCGACGTCAGGCGAGGCCATTAACGGACCATTGTTGTTCGGTGATCGTTCGTCTTTCCTCCAACGACTTTGATAAGGACAAAATATTGCAATGCAGCGCAAAATAATGCCACAGCTGAATAATCGGCTGTTATACAATGGCATGGAAGCAGGTGATTATTTGGCAATGATGCTTGAAAAAGACAGCATAAGGGCATGGGACATGCAAAAAGCAAGCCGGGCGGCCGACAACTACAGCAAAGCCTGTGAGGTTTCCTGTCGCGTCATTGACTCTATGGGCACCACTTTATATCTGGCGACCGATCCGAATCATGTTGGAATCTGTGACCTGGCGGCCTCCGTATTGCCAGGCGCCCGTTCCCGGGAACAGGCAGACCGTTCGCACGTCTGCGATAACGCCCATCTTTATGGCTGCTACCAGGCCGAACGATTTGGCGGGCGCTACATCTATTTTTGCCCTCTGGGGCTGACCCACTGGGTTTCACCGATCTACCAGAATGGGGTCGTTGTCGGGTCATTGCTCTGCGGACCGGTCAACATGGTCGATCCGGACGAATTTCTGATCGAGGACCTGGTTGCCCGCAACGGCATCCATCCTGATTACTTGGCTGAACTGCGCAACCAGATTAACCAAGTGCCGGTTGTTTCGACCGAGCGGGTTAACGCGATGAGCGAACTGTTGTACCTGGTGGCCGCCGGTTTGTCGGATGCCTCTTTCAGCGAAACCGAGTATCGTAAGGGATCCGACGATTTACAGGCAAAGCTGTGGGAGCAGATCAGTTTTATCAAACGTTTCACGCACAAGAATGAAGAGGATCTGGCCTATCCGATTGAAAAAGAGACGCAGCTTTTGGAGTGGATCGAAGTCGGTGATAAGGCGGCATCACAAAAAATACTCAATGAGATCCTTGGCCATATCTTCTTTTCAAGCAGCGGCAGCATCGAGATCATGCGGGCACGTGTGATTGAACTGGTCGTTCTGCTGTCGCGTGCGGCCATCCGTGGGGGCGCCGATGTCGAACAGATCTTCGGCCTCAACTACACCTATCTCAACAAGATCAACACATTCCGCAACATCGACGAAATCGCTTACTGGTTGTCTGGCATCATGGCACGATTTACTGACCAGGTTTTCAACCTTACCAATGTCAAACATGCGGATGTGATCTTCCGGGCTATCGATTATGTCAAGAAAAACTACATGAAGAAGATCACACTGGAAGAGACCGCATCCTATGTTTTTCTCAGCCCGGCTTATTTCAGCCGCGTTTTTAAAGAAGAAATTGGAGACAATTTCAACACTTATGTCAATACGGTTCGCGTTGATGCCGCCATGAAGCTGCTTCTCAATGAAACGATTGCACTGGTGGATATCTCGAGCATGGTCGGGTTTGAGACGCAAAGCTACTTTTCCAAGGTCTTTAAGCGCGTGACTGGTGTTACACCAGGTAAATTCAGAGAATCCAGGGGCAAAATAAAGCCTGGAAGATAAAAGAAAGAAAAAACACACAGGAGGGTACAACATGGAACTGCTTGAGAGAATTTCTGAAGCCTTACAAAAAGGAAAAGCCAAGGACGTCAAAGTGATGGTCCAGGAGGCGATTGATTCCGGTCTGCCGCCACAGGATATCCTTAATGAAGGACTGCTTTCCGGAATGAATGAAGTTGGCATTAAATTCAAGAACAACGAAGTCTATGTGCCTGACGTGTTGATCGCGGCACGCGCCATGAAAGCCGGAACGGAGCTCCTCAAGCCGCTTCTGGTTGCCGGCGGCATCAAGGCAAAAGGCAAAGTTGTCATCGGAACGGTCAAAGGTGACCTGCATGACATCGGTAAAAATCTGGTTGCCATGATGATGGAAGGCCAGGGTCTTGAAGTTATTGATGCCGGTACAGACGTGCCTGCGGAAAGATTCATCGCGCTTGCGACAGAAAATAACGCAGAAGTGATTGCCTGCTCAGCGCTCCTGACCACGACAATGGGCGAAATGAAGGCCGTTGTCGAAGCTGCCCAGGCTGCCGGGATTCGCGACAAGGTAGTTATTATGGTTGGCGGCGCGCCTGTCAACGATACCTTCGCTAAGACAATCGGCGCCGACATCTACACCCCGGATGCCGCTTCTGCAGCTGAAGAAGCAGTCGCATCCCTGACAACTAAAGCATAAGACAGCACGAGTTAGCCAGATACTGAAAAGCCGTCGATCCCGTCAGTCCGGACGGCGGCTTTTTGTGCCTGTCTGTGCTATGCCGGATGCCCTGATCCAGCCTTGGCGCTGCGGATAGTTCAGACTTCGATCAGGGAAACGAGGATAACCGGACGGCGCTTGGTCCTTTCAAACAGCAGAGACCTCAGCTGGTCACGCAGTGCGCCACTGCGCACCATATCCGGCAAGGACTGTTTGCCGTTGCCGCGTCTGGCAAATGCCGCGATCTTTTTCTGGCACTCACTGATGATCTGGTCGGTTTCACGCTCATAGATAAAGCCGCGTGCCTGGATATCCGGCTCAGATACAAGCTGGCCATCCGCACGATTGACAGCCATAAAAATGACGACGACGCCGTCATCTGCCAGCAGCCGTCTGTCACGCAGAACCATATTGTCCACGGCGCCCATATTGGAACCGTCGATCAGGATACCTGAGGCTTGAACAAAACCACCGATTCTGGCTTTGTCATCCTGATACTCGAAAATGTCACCGTTGTTGAGCAGAAAAATCTGATCCCAGGGCTTTCCCAGCTGGTGGGCCAGTTCAGCATGCCGATAGAGATGGCGGTACTCGCCGTGGCCGGGTATGAAGTACCGCGGTTTGAGCAAATGATGCAGCAGTTTGAGCTCTTCCTGGTAAGCATGCCCGGATACATGTATTTCGGCCAGAGACTCATAGATGACATGCGCCCCGCGTTTGTAAAGCTCGTTGATCACCCGGTAGACCGATTTCTCATTGCCTGGTATGGCGCTGGACGACAATATGACGGTATCGCCCGGCACTATCTCAATGCGTCTGTGCTCTGAAAATGCCATACGGGTCAGAGCAGACATTGGTTCACCCTGACTGCCGGTCGTGATCAGAACAAGCTGATCTGCCGCATAGCGGTCGATCTGGTTGATGTCGACCAGCGTATCAGGATTCATCGTGATATAACCAAGCGAATTGGCTGCATTGAAATAATTGAGCATGCTTCGTCCGATCAGGACTACTTTGCGGCCGTGCAGTTCAGCTGCAGTGAATATCTGCTGGATGCGAAACACGTTCGACGAAAATGTTGTCACGAAGATGCGGCCAGGCGCTTTGCTGAACATATCGGCGA
>JAWSUP010000134.1:7023-9993 GCA_033549405.1 Bacillota bacterium
TCGGAAGATGAATTGCCTTTACGCTCCACATTGGTGCTTTCGCACAGCAAAAGCAAAACGTTCTCATTGCCAACAGCGGCGATCCGGGACAGATCCATCGGATTACCGGTAATGGGCGTATAGTCAATTTTAAAATCGCCGGAATGGTAGATGACACCGACGGGCGTACGAATAACAAACGCGTTGGCATCGGCTATGCTGTGGTTGACATGGATAAACTCTACAGAAAAGGCGCCCGCCCTGATCAGGTCGCCATCCTTGGCTGGTTTGAGCAGTACGTTCGAAGCACCTGTATTCCGGTCCTCAAGTTTTAATCGAACCAGTTCAATTGTCAGTTGATTGCCATAGATTGGCACGCGTATATCCTTGCAGAGCCAGGGGAGCGCTCCGATGTGGTCTTCATGACCATGGGTCAGGAAAATGGCTTTCAGCTTATGCTTGTTCTGTATGACATAGGAAAAATCAGGGATGACAACATCAATGCCGGGCATGTCGTCTTCCGGAAATGCGATGCCGCAATCGACGATAATCATTTCATCGCCATATTCATATACGGTCAGGTTTTTACCGATCTCTCGCATGCCGCCCAGTGGAATGACTTTCAAGATAGGCGTCTTGCTGCTTTCCGGTTTCTTCTGGCCGGATGCAGCCTGCTTGGTAAGGGGCGACCTGATACCGGTGCGTGCTTTTTTTGGTTCAACGGGTGCGGTCTGTTTTGCTGCGGGGACGGCCTGCCTGACTGCGGGGGCGGCCTGCCTCACTGCGGGCGCGGTCTGTTTTGCTGCGGGTGTTCTTCTTGTTCGTCTGGTCGTTCCAGCAGTCGCCGGACGTTTGCGGCCGGGTTCCGCTCTGACAGGTGTAACTGCGGCTGTTGCCGCTTTGTCAGGCTGCCTGTCAATATCGGCAGCCACGATCTTATCTGTAACGGCATCTTTACGACGGGGCGCCAGACGTGACTTGCGTCGATTCGGTTGTAAGGGCATGTAGATGGTACCTCCAAAAATAAAAAATAATAATATCTGAACATATCATACCATGAGTCACACGTCGATGAACAGCACTTTCTTGATTTATAGGCTGACATCCCCTTGCATCAGGCATTCTTTATGTGATAGAATACACCAGTGTCAAAAATTCTGACAAACATGTCAAGCAGGGAGGTGAAGTAATATGCCGAATATCAAATCTGCGATCAAACGCACCAAGATCAGTGCCAGAAAAGCTGCTGCAAACAAAATGCAGAAGAGCAAAATCCGCACCCTGCTAAAGAAAACCGGTTCTGCCGTGGCTGCATCTGCAGATAATGCAGGTGATCTCGTCCGCGAAGCTCAGACCGTACTTGATAAAGCCGCTGCCAACGGGTATCTGCACAAGAATAACGTTGCGCGCAAAAAGTCGCGCCTGGCCAAGGCAATCGCCGCCAGCAAATAACGGGATTGCCGACGCAGCTGCTCATTGGTTATTGTGAATACTGAAAAAACAACCGGGCGTCTCCCCAGAGGATGCACCCGGTTTTTTCGTGAGATCGATCCGGTCGTTGCACGATCAGGAATCTGGTCCTATGATGCGGTGGTATATTTTTTTCCCCTTGCGGATGATCGCCTCGCCATTGACCAGGTCTGCTGTTCCCAACTGCCGGTTGACATCCTGAACAGTCTGGCCATTCAGTGACAGGCCATTCTGCTGCATCAGCCGTCTGCCTTCACCCTTGGATGGTATCAGCCCGATCCGAAGTAACAAATCCAAAAGGCCGACACCGGAATTAAGCTCGCTGACCGACAGCTGTGTCGTCGGCATCTTGTCTGAACGGCCTTCACCTCCAAACAGATCAGCTGCCTGGGCAGCCGCGCGGTCGGCGGCCTCCTTGCCATGGACAATACTTGTCACTTCCCAGGCGAGCCTTATCTTGGCTTCATTAATGGCGGCATCAGTCAGCCTGGCATAAGCGGCGATTTCGTCAAGTTCGACAAAGGTCAGCAGCTTGAGGCAATTCACAACATCGGCATCATCGATGTTGCGCCAGTACTGGTAGAAAGCGAATGGCGTAGTCTTGGCTGCATCCAGCCAGACAGCGCCGCCTGCGGTTTTGCCCATCTTGACGCCGGCTTTAGTCGTAAGCAGTCTAAAGGTCATACCATATGCTTCACCCTGTTCTTTGCGCCGAACCAGATCAACGCCGGCAAGAATATTGGACCACTGGTCATCGCCGCCGAGCTGCAGACGGCAGCCATAGCGACGATACAAAACCAGAAAGTCATAGGCCTGCATGAGCATGTAATTGAATTCCAGAAAGGACAGCCCCTTTTCCAGTCGCTGGCGGAAACATTCAGCAGTCAACATGCGGTTGACTGAAAACAGGGAACCGATCTCCCGAAGAAATGAGACATAATTCAGGGACAAAAGCCAGTCGGCATTGTCCACCATGATTGCCTTTTCAGCTGAAAAGTCGATCAATATTTTCATCTGTTCCCGAAACCGGTTCACATTATTGCGGATGGTCTCTTCAGTCAAGACCTGCCGCAGATCAGACCGGCCCGAAGGGTCACCGACCATGCCGGTCCCGCCGCCCAGCAGGACGATCGGCCGATGACCGGCCTTCTGCAGGTGGGCCATCACCATCATCTGGATAAAATGCCCGACATGCAGGCTGTCTGCAGTCGGATCAAAACCGATATAGAAGGCGGTGCCCGGGCCGGCAAGCAGATCGCGGACTTCTTCTTCATGGGTCACCTGGGCTATATACCCTCGGCTCTTCAAAGTGTCAAAGACATTATCCGGCATATTGAAACAGTCCCTCCACAGTTGTTTTTGCTATTTTAGCGCATGATGACAGGTGTGTCAAAATCAAGTCCGCACGGCTGTCCAGCCGCCAGATGCCACAGGTCGGCCGCCGCGAGGTCAAGTTTGGCCATCCGCTGCAGCTCAGGGTTGTCTCCGAACTCCAGAAAGTCAGAGGCTCGGGTGATGACA
>JAWSUP010000135.1:0-9950 GCA_033549405.1 Bacillota bacterium
GGCTCGCCCTTGCCGCTTCCAGAAAAACCCAGGTTGATGCAACTCATATTCAGGATATCGCCGATGATGTTGGTATAGCTCATGCCTGGTCTGGCAGCACAGCCGCCCTGAGTGATTGATGTTCCGTAGAAAACCAGACGTTGGCTTGACGGGTAAGGCCAGGGCTCAAAGACTGTTGCATCGGGTTCAATCCCGACTTCTACTTTGTCGACCCCCAGGTAAAGGGGGAAGTGAACCGCCACCTGCCGGAGCCGCGTTTCTGAAAATTTGAAAAGCTGGATGGTCTGATCCACATTCTGATTCGGATATTTGGTGGTGCTGTAGTAATACAGACCCTGTCCGTCATCGAGATAACAGTCGAAGCCGCATTGGCCGGTAGCCGGCATGTGCACCATCGAGGGTGGACCAGACAGCCGGGCGCGCAGGGTCAGACTGGGGCTGTCGGTCAGGAAGCGCAGTTGGGCCCCTGAAGTGTGCCAGGCGAGTCGTTCGACCGCTTCGGGGAATGGCTCCGCCCATGCTTTGGGCAGGCGGCGGTACAGCCGCTCCTGGTCAAACCAGTTGAGGCCAAAGAGCAGTTCCGGAACCTGCTGCGGATCATACCACTGCAGGTCTTCGGAAAGAACAGATCCGGGTATTTTTACCAACTTTCTCATGACTTCCTCCCAAAATGCAAATTATCTGTCAGCAGTCACTTTTGGCAGTAACACTCAGGTGGCCTGATGCTCAGCCTGCATGTATGCACCAGCCTAATGAACCTTGAAACTGTCAGAGAAAGATTTTTGGCCTGGCACTCAAAAGAATTATAACATGTTATCTTGCGCATAGAAGGTGCTGTTGACCAAAGTTCTTCTGGTTTGGTTGTGTTCAAGAGCACTTTTTGCTCCTTCTGCCGATATGCTATACTCAGGGTAAGCTGCAAGCACCCCCGTTGGCGGTGGCATTTTAGGGGCAGCATGAGGAGGCACATCCATGTCAATCAAAGCGAAGATTCTATCCGGTCAGAAAGTCCATGGCACGATGATCCGGTTGCAGCGCAATCCCGCCATCGCCATGATCGCGCGAGAGGCCGGCCTCGACTTTCTGATGTATGACTGTGAGCATGGAACATACACGATCGAGAACCTGCATGACCTGTTTGTGACCGGCAATGCCATGGGTTTTCCCAGCTTTGTGCGTGTGCCCCAACTGAGCAAGGACTGGGTCTCGCGCGTGCTGGATGCCGGCGCCACCGGTGTCATGGTGCCGATGACAGAGACCGCCCGACAAGCGGCGGAGATCGTCAAATGGTCAAAATATACCCCGCTGGGTGACCGCGGCTATGGCAGCGGGCTGGCCCATACGAACTACACCGTGGGCAGGCATACCGAAGTCATGAAAGCCAAGAATGATGAAGTGATTGCGATCGCCCAGATCGAGAGTCGTCTCGCTGTCGACAATGCCGATGCCATAGCCGGGACAGACGGCATCGATGTGTTGCTGATCGGCCCGAACGATCTGTCCATTTCACTGGGCATACCGGGAGATCTGATGAACCCGATAGAGCTGGAGGCGATAGCGCATGTTGCGGCAGCCTGCAAGAAGTACGGCAAGTCTTTCGGCATCCATGCCGGACCGCAAATCCACCAGCTGTTTCATGCTGATGAAACCTTCATGATGTTCGGGACCGACTTCGATCTGCTCTCAGCCGGCTGTCGGGACATCAAGCGCGTTTTGGCAGATATTGTGAATGGGGAGAAGTGAAACATGTCACTGAAGTTTACAGAAATGGGTGACCGCAGCACACCGGCAATCGTACTGGTCCACGGTGGTGGCTTGTCTGGATGGATGTGGCAAAAGCAATGGGAAGCATTATCTGATTATCACCTGCTAATTCCCGATCTTCCCGGTCATGGCAGACTTTATGAATCTCCCTGCGTCACGGTCGAAGAAGGTGCTGGCCTGATCGCTGATTTGATCCGTCAGCAGACCCGTGAAGGCAAGGCTCATGTCGTAGGCCATTCACTCGGCGGCATGATCCTTGCCCATCTTCTGGGCACACAGCCTGATTTGATCAACCGGGCGGTGATAGCCAGTGCGATGTTCCGTCCGCAACGCCTGTCCGGTTTGCTCTACAGCAGATCAATGATCAAGAAATCGCTTCAGTCTATGCAACAGGAGTCCGGGCGAGAGAAGCGGCTGACATTTATGGCATTTCCCAATGATTTCTATCGGGACAACTATATCCGGGAGGCAAAGACACACACCGTTGAGCTGTTTGAAGGTATTTACGGACAACTGAAAGCGCATACGACACTGCCCCGAGGGCTCGAAAAAGTGGAGACACCGACACTTGTCATCGCCGGAGAAAAAGAAGTTAAACCGATCATCCAGACGGTACAAGATCTTACGCGGGCACTGCCGAACGCTGCAGGCTGCTTTGTCAAAAATGGCAAACATACTTTTCCTTGGGAAAACAGCACTGTTTTTAACACCGCGATCCGGTCATGGCTGACAGGAATGACAGTCGACAATCCGGAGATCATTTTCCTGCGAAGATGAAGCTGCATTGCATGATAATCTTTCACGCTTGCCTGCCCCGCCATGCTCTGCTCTATGAATCGTTTGATGCCTTTACCGCTCTGCGACGTGTTGCATGCAGCAAAAGCGCGCTGAAACCGCCGACCAGGCTGAGACCTGCTGAGACCAGGAATGCGACCAGGTATTTACCGGTGCTCTCGATGATAAATCCGGTTAAGTATGGCGAAATGAACTGGCCGACACTGAAGAAAATGGTGACAAAACCAATCGCGACGGTGAAATATTTGGTTTCGGTCACATCAGCGATGCTGGCGGTCATGATGGCCGGCACGCCCCAGAGTGTGATGCCGTAGACAGCGATCTCCAGGGCTATGATGCCCGGATTCTTTGTAAAACTCAAGGCTGCCAGCATGCTGGCCTGAACACAAAACACGACGGCAAGGACCAGAAACCGGCCCAGCCGGTCAGAGATGGCGCCCCAGATGAAGCCGCTCAGGATACTGGCAAAACCTACGATGGCAAACAGTTTTCCGGCCAGCTCGTTGGCGAAACTAAGATCATTGATCAGATAGTCGACCAGGAAGGTTGAGAAAACCAGGTAGCTGAAACCCCACAGGAAATAGATAAAACCCATGCGCCAGATAAGCGGATTTTTGTATATGGAATGCTGACTTGTTTTTTTTGCTGCAATGGGTTTTTCAGGTACTTGCTCCAGACTGACTGCCTGGCCGACAGGTAACAGACCCAGTTGCTCCGGGCTGCTCTTCAGGAACAGGAGGTTGATGACGGCGACAACGACCACCAGGGTTGCCAGGACAAACCAGCTGGTGCGCCAGCCGTCTTCCTGGCCAAGGGCGACCAGTCGCGGCACGACAAAACCGCTGAACACGATGCCAAAGCCGGAACCGGACATGGCGATACCCATGGCCATGCCCTTTTTGACCGGTGCAAACCAGCGGCTGATCAGCCCCATGGCAGGGAGATTGGCCCCGCCGGTTCCCAGCCCCATGATCAGGCAGCCGAGGTAGGCGATGCCGAATCCGGGAGCCCTGCCTGTCAGGAACATGCCTGCTGCAGTCAGCAGCAAGGAAAGGACTATGACTTTTTTAGCGCCGAAGCGGATGACCACATAACCAACCAAGGTCACGCTGATCAGATAACCCAGAAAGATCGACGAACCGATGGCGCCTGCCTGCCGATAGTCGAACGCCAATCCGGCTTTCATGAAAGGCAGGATGGCACCGAAGGAAAAACGGCCAAATCCGAGGCAGGCGATTACTGTCAACATAACAAAAACCAGCATGACCCATCCCTTATGCAGCTTTTCCACAGCGAACACCTCCTTTGGTGTGCAACTACCCGACCGACAGCTGCACTATTTTTGATAGTATAACATGATTGGGCTGTCTGGTTGACAGATCTGCTTGCCAGATTTTCCGTCAGCACCTGTGGTTGATTTTTGGCCTTGCCATGCTATCCTATTATAATGACAGCCAACCCGCAGCTATACACAGGTTCACTGACAGCCTGCTCTGAAGGTACACCAGAGGCTGGCCGACGATACCCGAGAGAAAGCATGGACGGATGAAAGCAGATAACAAACAAACAAAACAAGATAGTCAGGCTGTGATGGCGATCATCCTGCCGGACGATTTTAGCGTCGACTGGCAGACTGTTCAAGAGCGAATGGATATCCCCCAGGTGCATATTCAGCAGGACCTCTGGCAGTTATTTCTCGACCATCCGGATCAGGCTCTCTATGATCTGGCGTTTGCTGACCGCTCGATCCTGCTGACACCATCCATCCAGTACCTGGCTCAGGTCAGCCGCACGTTTATCAGCCAGATCGCCCTGCGACCCGAACGGGAATTCCTGCGCGAAGCACTGCTTGTCATCCTGGCACCGGAGGCGGCGGCAGGGCTGGTCAGCCAGGCGCCGTACATGAACGGCAGTGAATACCTGGATCTTGACTGGATTGGCCGCACCGGCCGGCGGATCATGTCGGTCTACGCGGCTGAGATCAAGGAATATACTGGAACGGTGGCCGAGTATCTATCTGAACGGCATGCCGCCGTACAGTCGGCCGGACGGGTTTTCTTTCACCTGGTCGAAAGTAAACAGATGGACATGCCCTTTGCATTCATGGCAACCTATGCCGGCGGGGTTGACCAGTCCGGTCAGGCCAACCACCTGCCCCTGGCTAATGCGCTGCGCGAATACCGCTCAGATCGCAATAAACTCCTGAGCCTGTTGTCGACGGTCACTCGCGCTGCCGATGAGAGCATCTTCATCAAGGACCTTATGGACAGCGGTGAAATTTTCCAGCCGATCGGCCTGGAAGCGGACGAAGCTTATGTCTTTCTTAAAGAAATACCGCTTTACGAAGCATCCGGCATCATCTGCCGCATGCCGGACTGGTGGAAGAAGAGAACCAGCGCGGCCCGTGTCTCGGTAACGATCGGCAACAAATCCCCTTCGCGGGTAGGCTTTGATGCGCTGGTCGACTTCAATGTCTCCATCGCACTCGGTGATCTGCAGTTGACTGAAGAGGATCTCCGCCGGTTGCTGGCAGAAACAGAAGGACTGGTGCTGATCAAAGGCCGCTGGATCGAAGTCGACCACGACCGCCTGCAGGCAGTGCTCAAAGCTTATGAAGATGCCAGGAAAAAGGCCGGTTCGACAGGGATGAACCTGATCGACGCCATGCGCATGCAATTGCAGACAGCCAAAGACCAGGCCGATGCCACAACTGGCGCGGTGATCGAGATCAACCACGGCTCCTGGCTGCAGTCTTTTCTCAGCCAGATGGCTTCTGCCAGCGTCACGGAAGCGGTTTCATGCGGCGACCGCTTCCTGGCTACCCTGCGTCCTTACCAGGAACAAGGTCTGGCCTGGCTGCACTTGATGAAATCGCTCGGACTCGGCGCCTGTCTGGCCGATGACATGGGTCTTGGCAAAACTGTCCAGGTCATCGCGCTGCTCAACGGCATCCGGACATGCCGCTCAGAAAAGAACCTGCTGGTCGTTCCGGCTTCATTGATCGGCAACTGGCGTAAGGAAGTCGAACGATTCGCACCGAACCTGAGCTTTGGCGTGCTCCATCCATCTGAGTATCTGCCGGAGCCTGATGATGCCACGACCCTGCCGGAACAGACTGATCTGCTCGTCACGACTTACGGGATGCTGAATCGGTATGAATGGCTGAAAAAGACGCATTGGGATACCCTGATCCTGGATGAGGCCCAGGCGATCAAGAACCCGTCGACCCGGCAGACCCGCGCTGTCAAGCAAGTTAAAGCAGATTTCAGGGTCGCCCTGACCGGTACGCCGATCGAAAACCGACTGTCGGATCTCTGGTCTTTGTTTGATTTTCTCAATCAAGGCTTGTTGGGTTCAGCAAAAGAGTTTGCCGGTTTCAGCAAAAAGCTGCAGGAGCAGCAATCGGATTACGCCCGCCTGAAAACGGTTTTAAGTCCGTTCATCTTGCGCCGGCTAAAAACCGACCGGGCGATCATCCGGGATCTGCCGGATAAAATCGAGATGAAAACCTATGCCGGTTTGAGCAAAAAGCAAGTTGCGCTTTACAGCAGCCTGGTCGAAGAGCTTCAGTACAAGCTGATGCAAAACGGCGACGGCATCGAAAGAAAGGGCCTGATCCTGGCATCGATCCTGAAATTCAAGCAGATCTGCAACCATCCGGATCAGTTCCTTGGACAGTATCAATACCACGAGACAGAAAGCGGCAAATTCGCCCGTCTCAAAGAGATCTGCGAGACAATCTATGAGAAACGGGAGCGCGTTCTGGTCTTCACCCAATTCAGGGAGATGACAGAACCGCTGCAGGCTTTCCTCAAAGGTGTTTTCGCGCACAAAGGCCTGGTCCTGCATGGCGGGACACCGGTAGTCAAACGCAAGCAGATAGTCGATACCTTTCAGGGCGCCACCTATGTGCCGTTTCTGGTTCTTTCCATAAAAGCCGGCGGTGTCGGATTGAACCTGACCGCGGCCAACCACGTGATCCATTTCGACCGCTGGTGGAATCCGGCAGTCGAAAACCAGGCGACAGACCGGGCTTTCCGCATCGGCCAGCAGAAGAATGTCGTGGTGCACAAATTCATTACGAGCGGCACCATCGAGGAGAAGATCGACCAGATGATCGAAGACAAAAGCAGCCTGGCGCGCAGCATCATACCGGAGAAGCAGGAAGCGTGGATCACCGAGATGGACAACCAGCAGCTGATGAATCTGTTCCGGTTGTCCCTTTGATGCCAGGACGGGAGGATATGGGTTATGAGCAGTTGGGGTTATAAAGAGTATGTACCAGCTTCGGTCAAGAAAGCCCGGGCAGCCAGGAGCATCGAGAAGCTCAGAAAGAAAAATCCGGATCTGGCGCCGATTCAGATAACAGGCCGCAAGCTGGCCAAAACCTGGTGGGGTATCGCCTGGAATGAAAACCTGGAGCGCTATGCCGACTATGCCAACCGAATCGAACGCGGACGCAGCTATGTCCGGCAGGGATCCGTGCTTGACCTGCAGATCGAACCGGGCAGAGTGACCGCACAGGTACAGGGAACCCGGCTGACGCCCTACAAGGTGGAACTGTCGATCATGCCGCTGAAACCGGCCACCTGGCAGAAGGTTGTCGATGCCTGCACCGGATCAATCAATTCGCTGCAGGACCTGATCAGCGGCAAATTCCCCAAGAACCTGGCGGAGCTGTTTACCGCCAAAGGCGACGGCCTGTTTCCCACCCCGAAAGAAATCAGGCTGTCCTGCAGTTGCCCGGACTGGGCCACCATGTGCAAGCACGTGGCCGCAGCCCTCTACGGCGTCGGCGCACGGCTGGACGAAGATCCGACCTTGTTCTTCCGGCTGCGCCTGGTCAACATGGATGATCTGATCACGAATGCACTGGGCCAGACGACCGATGCATTGTTGCAGCGCTCCCAGAAAAAGAGCAGGCGGGCAATCGATCACGCCGACCTCGCCGGACTGTTCGGCATAGACATGACCGATCAAGTCGCACCCGTACTGAAGGATGAAGAACCGGCGCCGCCTGACGGCAATGCTAAAAAACCAGCTAAAAAGCCTTTTGAAAAACCTGCGGCCAAAAAGCCGACAGTCAGAAAGACAGCAGTGGCTGAAAAAACATCAGGAGCGGGTAAAAAGCGCGGTCGTCCGCGCAAGATAGCGGTGGAACCAGCAGTGGAGCATGAGCCGGTTACTGTCGAAAAACCTGTAACGGTAAAAAAGCGCGGCCGCCCACGCAAAACAACGCCAACTGAAGGCTGAAACACTCTATATTGCAACATGCGTGGAGGTGAATAGAGTGAAAAGCTTTCAGTGCATATTGAGAATGATATCTGTAGCTATCATCTCTGCAGGCCTGACGATTATTGCACTTGTTGGTTGCCAGTCGAGCATATCAAAAACTGAAGTAACGACACAAGAAATAGATCCATTGATCAATGACTCTGCGCCGTTTCCTTTTAACAATTTGAAGGAGGCAACGCTCATGTTGACGATTTTGGATAACAGCCTTTATATGTTTGATCACAACTATTATCAGACCAGCTAATTATTGTCAAGGGGGTTTTTGAAAAAAGTTGAAGTAAATTTTAAGGTAGCAGGCAGTAGGCAAAAAGAGCAACCAAAACACAGCTGAGAGACAGGATGTCAATCAGAAAACCTTGAACCTTGACAGGTGAATAATGAAGTTAGGCTACTTTACCCATCAACGTTGCAGCATGCTTCTTGGGATCACGCAGTTCAAATGACTTACGATCACGCAAGACGGCAAAGATGATGTAAATCATCTTGTGCATGACGGCAACAAGGGCAACCATCTTGGGTTTGTTTTCACACTTCCTTTCGTAATAGTCCTTCATGGGTGGATTCGCATAGGTCCCATTGCGTAATTTTCGGATGTTGGCAGAAGCGATATGGAACAGAACCCTGCGCAGGAAACGGGAGCCTCTTTTGGATATTCTAACGCGAGTTCCTTTGAACTTACCGGATTGAACAACGTTTGGATCAATACCAGCATAAGCGGTCATGACCTGAGCAGAACGAAACGCATCCAGATCGCCGAATTCGGCGACGAGGGTGGCTGCAGCCAGAATACCAATGCCGGGAATGGAGTCAAGCAGATCAATGACCTGAGCCAAGTCTGAGATATCAGAGCGACGACTTTCGTTGATCAGCGCCTTGATATCAGCCACGATCTGATCGCACAGACCTTGGATATACTCGATTTGAGCAATCTCTCGACGAATCATCTCGATCAGGTGCAGACCAGGTTCACCCAGCTCCACCATGATTCTGGCCAGCGCAATGAGTCCCTCATATTTCGTTTCAGCCCAGGTCGGGCCCTTACGGGCAGACTCACGCAACAGGCGCAGCAAGGTGGGCTTACGGGCCCTCAGAAGCGCCCTGGGGCTGGGATAGGCCTTCAGGACAGTCAAACCGGAGACAGAGGTCAGCGGCAGGATCTTGTCATAACCAAGCATGACGCGATCGACAAAAGACCCCAAACGCAGTTTGTGGACAGTTATCTCGTCCTGGTAGGCATAGTACTGGCGCACCAGATCCTTGAGCGCATCGATTTCTGTGTCGACCTGAGTGACAATCTGAAAGTCACCCTCTTTGAGGTGAAACAGCGCAGCCAGTTTTTTGGCATCGACTTTGTCGTTCTTGACTTTCCGAATGTTCAGATTTCTGATAGAATCTGATTGTATCGGGTTGATGACTACGACCTCGATATTGCGCTTCACGAGGGCGCGCAAGAGGATTTTGTGATAGTGGCCGGTTGCTTCAAGAACAACAGTTGTGCTGCATCCAAAATCCTCTTTTACTTGATCCAGCAGTACAAACAGTTTCTCGAAGTCTTCCAGCTTGTTGTGCGTGACGTGCAGCGTTTTGAACACCTGCATATCCGGTGTCATTATACAGACTTTACTGAATTCTTTCGCTACATCGGTTCCAGCTGCGGCTCGCTTCTTCTTCATGGCACACGGCTCCTTCTGTAAGTATTTTGGGTCCTTTGACATCCAACCCGTTCCACACAGGTCACTACCTAGCATGTGACACGAGGAGCCGGCAAGCCGGCCTCTACCAGCCAAATCATGTATCCTGATGGGCGGATTGACACTCTTATTTACGGGTAATCGCACACCTGTGGTGACGTCCCAGGAGGTATTCGTCTACTCTCCAGACCCACAAAAGAGTATACAGGATTGTCAAAGTAGAGACCAACCCGGGCAGAGTCGGTGGCCTGCCAGCTTCGTTATTCCCAGTGGCGTTATGCCACGAAGAACCTTACGGCTCAAGCAGTTTTTCACTGCTTCGTGGCTCTCTCGGGCCACAACTATATTGTACTAGTAGCATGTACCACCTAAAACTATTCTTTGATCACCGGGTACAATCGCTTC
>JAWSUP010000136.1:0-9912 GCA_033549405.1 Bacillota bacterium
ACGCCTGCAACAACGATCTGCGTTTTAAGATCGAACGTCACGTCGGATGCAGTCTCTTCGTGCAACCGGTCATTCCTAACACAACTTTTCCACCCCGCTGTGCTGGGTGGGAAAGTTGTATTCCGAAGCGTACGGTAGATCATCGGATCACCCTCCCCGCATCTTTTTCGCCCTGCATCCAGCCGGCATCGATGGCCAGCAGCGGATTATCGAACCGGCAGGAAGGCAGAATTGGAAATCCTGGATCAGGCGTCGAATCGTCAGCCAGCGGGACCTCGGCAAAGCAATTGGCGATCGCAGCAATTTTCCAGCTGCCTGTTTCCGGCAAGGCGATAAATAATTCGATCAGACGATGCCGGGCTGCGGTCAACGATTCATCGATCGGACAGGGCATCTCCAGTATGACGGTGGGGGGCTCAAGGACAGTGTCCAGTCGGAAAACAAACCGTCCGTCAGCCTGCGGTAAAGAGGTTTCACCGGCCTGGCAGGCGAGAATGGCGTGAAGGGACTTGCTTTGCAAAGCGATGCGATCGGCAGTTGTATCAATAATCTCTTTGGTTTTTACAGTCATGTGACTTCCGGCAGCCTGGCAATCCAACTCATATCCGGTATGGGTTTTACGGATGGCTATAATCGCCGTGTCCAGAAGCAAATCGGCTGAAAGATCATGGAGAGCCCAGTAGAATATTGGCCCGGCTGCATAAGCGCAGGCTGCATCGCCGACCAGAAATCCCTGCCTGATCATCGAGTTCCGGATCGACAGGGCAAGCGATGTTTGCAGGTCTGCTGACCAGGATTTACCCGGTCTGAAGGCAGCGATGAATTCAGACGCTACCATCTCAGTTTTTTCGATCACCAGCACACGCTTTTTTTCAGATGACATGGCGCCGGTCAGGCCAAGCGCCAGGCTGGTCGCACCCAGGATTATCAAATCGTACATCGTCAGGTTGTCATCCTTCCTGCAGCCACACCGGATCACTGGTCGGCTGTCTGTCGTATCAGACCGACCTGCTGCTACCCACCATTATGCCACAGAATCGTGTTGCGGGTGCAAACTGCTCACAAAAACGGTGGTTATTGCTGCTTAATTCTTCGACAGGTTTTCCTGATTTTCTTGTTTGACAAATGATGGGCACTCAGATAGGATTAATCCACTTTCTCATAATGATTGGCAATCAGCGTCATCTGATCACGCTTCTGTAAGGAAAGGAGTCGGCACTTGAACAAGATCCCGGCAGCAGACCGGACCTTCTACCGGTCCTTGATCGCGATCGCAGCGCCAGTTGCCCTGCAGAACCTAATTGCTTCATCTTTGAATATGGTTGACACAATCATGATCGGTCAGCTGGGTGAATCACAGATCGCCTCAGTTGGGTTGGCCAACCAGGTCACTTTTTTATTGCATCTGTTCTTGTTCGGCATCAGCAGCGGATCTGCAATTTTTACAGCGCAATACTGGGGCAGCAGGGACATCGCCAACATCAAGCGTATCCTGGGACTTGGCCTTCTGTCCGGCATTGCCATCGCCGGTATTTTTGCAACAGTCGGACTTTTCATTCCGCAGTTCGTCCTTGGCCTGTTTTCAGAAGACCCGGTTGTTGTCGAAATGGGTGGCACCTATCTGAGCATCGTTGCCTTCAGTTTTGTCCTGATGGCCGTTTCTTTTACTTATGCCAGTGTTCTGCGCAGCACCGGCAAAGCCCGCCTTCCAATGTACATCAGCGCCTTTGCATTGGTGATGAATACTGCTCTGAACTACGTTTTGATCCTGGGTAAACTGGGACTGCCGGCACTCGGGGTGCGAGGCGCAGCCATTGCGACATTGATTGCGCGACTTGCCGAAGTTTTGTTGATTCTGGGCATTGTTTATGGACGCAGATTCATGCTGGCGGCAAGGCCAGCGGAACTGTTTGATTTGTCGGCTGTGTATGTGCGCCGGTTTATGCGCACAACCATTCCGGTCGTTCTCAACGAATCCTTGTGGGCAGTCGGCGTAACGCTTTACATTGTCGTCTATGCCCGCATGGGAACCGATGTCGTCGCTTCAATCAACATCGCCTCAACGGTTGAGCGGCTGGCGATGGTCTTGTTCTTTGGCATCGCCAACGCGACTGCAGTCATGCTGGGGAACCTGATCGGGGCGGGAGAACTGGACAGAGCATACCGGTATTCCCTGCGAATCATCTTGTTCGGACCGCTGATCGGTGTATTCAGCGGCAGTGTGCTGATTTTAAGTGCACCCTGGATTCTCTCGTTTTATCAGGTCAGCTCATCTGTCATGCAGGCCTCGCGCGGGATCCTGCTCATCTATGGCCTGGTCATGCCGGCACGTGTTTTTAACATCATTAATATTGTCGGCATTCTGCGCAGCGGCGGCGATACTCGTTTCACCCTGATGCTGGACACGGTCGGTGTCTGGCTGATCGGCGTGCCGCTCGCCTTTATCGGCGGACTGGTCTGGGGCTTGCCCGTGCAACAAGTCGTGATCCTGATCATCGTCGAAGAATTTTTCAAAGTCATCCTCGGTCTGCGGCGGCTGCGCTCGAAAAAATGGATCAACCGGCTGAATGTTCCATATGAAGCTCAATCAACCGATACATAGGGACTGCTTAGGCAAGCCGCGTGTCGCAGGCGAGCAGTTCTGATCAGGCGTTTGTCTGCCCGGATCTCACATGAATATGGCGACCGATCAACAATGATACCAGAAAGAGGATCAGGACAATCACCATGAGAGCCGCACCGATGCGATAAACCGGCCGAATCTGCAGCTGGTCCATCAGACGGCCGGCTAACGTATTGCCGATCACGCCGCTCAGGCCCATGTAGATAGCGCTGGCCAGAGTCAGAGCGGTTGATTTCAACCCTTCAGGCGCCAATCCGTCAATATAGTTAACTGTCGCTACCAGAAAAAGGGCGAATGATAAGCCGTGCGTCAGGCCGATCGCCATAATCTGCCACGGTGCCGTGACATACGAATAGGCAATCATGCGGAATATGAAGACGGCAAAAGACATGACGATCAGGTGAACCGGCAAAAACCGGCTGACCAGCCACTTGGCTCCGATAAAAATCGGTATTTCGCTGAGGGCAGCCAGTGCCATGGTCCACATGAACAGTTCCTGTGTGCCGCCGACATCAAGCATCAGGCGGGCATGGAAGCCAAACATGGGTTGGATTGAGATAAAAGCCAGAAACAAGATAACCAGAAAAGAGAGATAGCGGTACTGTCCCAGCAGCCTCCTGATCCTCAAATTACTTCTATGTTTCATGACCGGGACAGCTTGCCCGACCGATACGCCGGGTAATCCCAGGCTGATGATGATGCTGACCGCGGCCAGGGCGGCGAAACCGATACTCGTCAAGTTGAAGCCAAAAAGGCTGACGAGGCGGCCGATTGGTATGACCATGATGGCAAACCCCAGGGAGCCCCACAGACGCAGCTGGCCGTAGGAGGAACCCGGCCGGCTGCTGACGCCCTGGTAGGTCCACACGTCCAGCAGCGGGGCAATCGGGCTGAGGAAAAAGAGCACCAGTGGATAGACTAAGATCAGTTGTGTCATGCTGCGGGCAAATGGTATCAGGAGGATAGCGGCACTTGCCGCGGCAAAACAGAGGATATACACTTTTCGGATCGAGCGGATCCGATCACTGACAAGTCACCAGACCGGTTGAGCTACAATTGAAATCAAGGCGTTGGCTGTCAGGACAATTCCAATATTTGTGTTGTCCAGGCCGCGATCTGCCAGAATGATCGTCACATACGGATTAAAACAGCTGATCGTCGCCCAGGTGAAAAACTGGAGCATCGGATATCCGCTGAATCTTTTCATTATATATCGGCCATTCATGCGTGACCTTTCCTGTTGCCCTAAACAGCCCATTAAATCAAGGATGTGCTGAAATAGCGTTCAATCCGGTCAGGCAGGACCGTCACAATCTTTTTGTCATGACCGTACTGCTCAGCTGCCTGGATCGATGCCCAGACATTAGCGCCTGATGACGTCCCGGCCAGTATCCCCTGTGAACGGGCGATCACCCTGGCCATGTCAATCGCATCGTCATCGGACACTTCCATGACATCATCGATCAGCCGGACATCGAGGACGCCCGGTATAAAACCATCGCCGATTCCCTGGATTTTGTGCAATCCCGGTTCATGACCGAGCAACGCAGAAACATTCTTAGGTTCGACTGCAATAATCCGGACTCCCGGGTTGCGCTCTTTCAGAAAGCGACCCACACCTTCCAGGGTTCCGCCGCTGCCAAGCCCGGACACAAAAACATCGACATCACCGGCCATCTGATTCCAGATCTCCACGGCAGTTGTCAGGTAATGGATCTGTGGATTATCCGGATTCTCGAACTGCTGCGGGACAAAAATGTCCGGGTTCTCGGCTTTCCTGCGCTGTACTTCCAGCACTGAGCCGCCGATGCTGTCTTCTGGTCTGGTCAAGACCAGGTCGGCGCCCAGGGCAAGTATGATCTTCTTGCGTTCTTCGCTCATGTTTTCCGGCATGACGATGACCACGCGGTAGCCCTTCTGTACACCGACCAGGGCTATGCCGATGCCGGTATTGCCGGATGTAGGCTCCATGATGGTCATTCCTGGCCGCAGAACACCCCTGGCTTCTGCCTGCTCAATCATATGCAAGGCCACCCGGTCCTTGATGCTGCCGCCGGGATTCAAGTATTCCGCTTTTGCGAACAGGTTCAGACCGGTTCCCTTCTTCAGGCTGATCATCGGCGTGTTGCCGATGGCATCGAGAATGCTGTCCATCAACATAATTTTCCTCATCAACGGGTCAGATTTGCGAAGAACAATCACGTCAAACCGACTGGCCGTTTTCGCATTCATTTATTATACACACAACTGTGTCTTTGCAAAATGGAAAGACAGGTCAGATGCTGACACGACGCCAGAAAGAAGGTAACGCCAGCAAGACAACCGGCATGATCTCCAGCCGGCCAATCAGCATGCAAAATGAAAGAACCATCTTGCCAAAAGGTGAAAAATCCGCATAATTGCCGACTGGCCCGACCATACCGAGTCCCGGGCCGATGTTGCTCAGGCAGGCCAGGACAGAGGATGACGCCGTGATCAAGTCAGACGCTTCGGCTGCTATGATGAAAATGGCCATCACCAGGATGAAGAGGTAGAAAAGGATAAAGAGTGTTACGCCGTTGAGAAGCTCCTGATCGACTTGCCGTTTGCCGATCCGGATAGCCTGGACAATCTGGGGATGTTTCATGCGGGTCATTTCTCTGCGGATCAGTTTGACCATCATGAGAATGCGGATGCATTTGATGCCGCCGCCGGTCGATCCTGCACTGGCGCCGACTAGCATCAGGACCATTAGAATGGTTTTGCTGAGTACCGGCCAGGCATCAAAGTTGCTGGTTGTAAATCCGGTTGTCGTAATGATAGATGACACCTGGAAAAAGGCATGGCGCAATGATTCACCCACAGCCATCAGCTGATGCCGCCAGATATCCCAGGCAATGATGATGACGGAACCGGCCACCACCAGCAAATAGAAGCGCAGTTCCTCGTCTTTGAGGAAAGCGCGCCAGTTGCCTTTGACCAGTTGATAATGCAACGCAAAGCTGATACCGAAGATCAGCATGAACACCGAGATGATCATGTCAATCGCAATGCTGCCATAGGCACCGACACTGGTGTTCCGGTTGGAAAAGCCGCCTGTTCCGGCCGTGCCAAAGGCATGGATCAACGCATCATAAAAGGACATGCCTGCGATCAGGAGGGCAACGACCTCGGCAATCGTCAGGGCGAGGTAAAGGCTGTAGAGGATCTTGGCAGTCTGGGCCAGCTTGGGGACCAGCTTTCCGGGTGATGGACCCGGGCTTTCGGCTCTGAGGATGTGCACGGCGCCTGCGCCTGCCATCGGCAGTATCGCGAGCGTCAGCAGAAGAACGCCCATCCCGCCGATCCAGTGGGTAAAGCTGCGCCAGAACAAAATCCCCCGGGGCAGTCCTTCGATCACAGGGAGAATGCTGGCCCCGGTCGTTGTAAAACCGGACACCGACTCGAACAAAGCGTCGGCAGGATGCGGGATCGCACCGCTGATCAGAAACGGTAAAGCGCCAAAAACAGACATGGCCAGCCAGCCCAAAGAGACAATGGCAAGTCCGTCCCTCGCATACAGTCCGGATTTTTCTGCTTTGATCTGAACAAGAAAACCACCCAGCAATAGGAGAATGCCAATTGTCATCATGAACGACATTGCGTCGCCGTCCTGGAAATACAAGGCAATGATTAAAGACGGAATCATGAACCCGGCCTCACACAACAGAACGATACCGAGACTTTTTATGACAGCCTTTCGGTTCATTTGGGTTCACTGACGAGGAAGACATCATCTAGATTATCAAGTGCCATGACTTTGGCAAAAAGGATGATGCGATCATTGAGGTGCAGCACATCACTACCGTGTGGTATGATGATATCATTCTTACGGACTATGGCCGCAATGATTGTATTCTTGATCATTTTGAGTTTCTTCAGTGGCGTATTGAGGTACCAGCGGTCCTGCCTGACAAGAAATTCAAGAATTTCTGCCTGTCCGTTGACAGTTTTGTAAAGAGTCTCGATTGAAGTTGTCTGGGCATTTTTCAGACCGCGAACATACTGCAGAATATGATTGGCCGTTATCAGTCGCGGACTGACGATGCTGTCGATTTCAAGTGCTTTGATCAGGCTCTCCGAGTTGATGCGGGCGACCTTCGAAATAACCTTCTGAACCCCGGCCTGTTTTGCCAGCAAGGAAAGGATCAAATTGTCTTCATCACGTCCTGTCATGGCGATAAACGCATCCATATCACGCAGGTTTTCTGAATCGAGAAATTCGGTATTGGTTCCGTCGCCCTGGATAATCAAGGCTTCCGGCAAGAGTTCAGACAGCTCCTGGCAGCGTGCCTTGTCGATTTCGATCAGTTTGACCTTCATGCCCATCTGGATGATCATCTTGCTCAGGTAATAGCCGATCCGGCCCCCGCCGACGATCATGACCCTGCGGACCTTCAATGTGCATTTGCCAAGCGCTTTGCAAAAATTGAATGTGTTAAGCGTGTTACCGACGATATAGATTGTGTCGTTAACCATGATCTCGGCTTCTCCATCAGGTATGAAAACTTCGCCCTGTCTTTCGATCGCCCCGATCAAAACAGACGCATTGATACGTCCTGATATTTTTTTCAGTTTCATGCCAATAATCGGTACATCCTCTGTAACCTTGATTTCGATAAGCCTGACTCGCCCCCTGGCAAAGCTTTCGACATTGAGTGCTGATGGAAACTGCAACAGTTTGACAATTTCCAGAGCCGTCGCCTGTTCCGGGTTTATGATCATGTCGAGATCCAGCTCGTTTTTTAGCATGGACAGCTCGTTGGCATATTCCGGATCACGAATTCTGGCAACTGTCCGTTTGGCCCCCAGCTTTTTGCCTGTCAAAGCGCAAACCATGTTCATTTCATCACTCGACGTTGCAGCCAGAAGCAGATCGGCATCGCGGATGCCGGCTTCCAGCAGAACCGTCACGCTGACGCCACTCCCCTTGATGCACATGACATCAAGGTTATCGTGTGCTCTGCGCAGAGCTTCAGGATTTTTGTCGACAATGGTCACATCGTGGTCTTCCTTAGACAGGTTTTCTGCCAAGGTGTAACCGACTTTTCCATCTCCGACGATGATGATTTTCATGATAAAAACCCCTGGATTCATATCTTTCCGGCTGAAAGGCCAACGATGCAGCCGCAGCCTGTTTATCTGGCAAAACCCAATTTAACAGATAACACCCATTAACGCAACCGTGATATAATGAGCCGATCACGCAAAGGAGCTTATTTGTGTCTAAAGAAAAAAAACCGGTTGTCTATGCAGAGATACTTTTTACCTGCGGTCTGATCCTGATCAGTTTTGGTATCACTTTGATGGTCCATGCAGATCTGGGCATATCCGTGGCTTCATCGGTCCCTTTTGTCATCAGTCTGCGCTTTACTGCGCTGACATTTGGCACCTGGAGCTATCTGGTGCAGGGATTTTTGGTGATCCTGCTGATTGTGATCATCCGCAAAATAAAATGGAACTACCTGCTGTCATTTCTGGTTTCTGTCGCGTTTGGCGTTCTGGTTGACGTCTTCTCTCTCCTGTCTTCCGGCTTGATCGGTCTTGCCTGGCCGCAACGTGCGCTGCTGTTCGCCGGCGGACAGCTTATTCTGACTATGGGCATTGCCCTGTTCGTTGCCAGCCGCCTGCCGCTTTTGCCTTACGACCTTTTTGTCAATGAGCTGGCAATTTATAAGCACATCTCTTTTCGCAAATGCAAAACGCTTTTCGATCTCAGCTGCCTGCTGACATCTTCACTGTTTCTGTTGCTTTTCGTCCGGCGCCTGGCCGGCATTGGGATAGGATCACTTATATCGGCTTTACTCAACGGTACCTTGGCCGGATTCTGGCTTGGCATGCTCAATCGCCATATAACCATCCGTTCCATTTTCCAGAAGCAAAGCCGCCCGGCGCAATGATGTCAACAAACAAAAACCGCACAGTCATTCCCTGTAAGGGTCTGCCTGGTAGTGGCTGTTAAGAAATCACTTGATCTTTTCCCGGATCAGTCGCTGCAGGATAGCAACACAATCCCCGACAATCCTGTAATCGGCTATCGTGAAGATCGGCGCTTCTGGATCCGTATTGATCGCCACAATCGTCTGCGCGCCGCCCAGTCCGGCCAGATGCTGGATCGCTCCAGATATGCCACAGGCGATCAGGAGTCTGGGCGCCACTGCCTGTCCGGTCTGTCCGATTTGATGGCTGCTGTCAGCCCATCCCATATCAACCAGAGGTCTGGATACACCATAAACACCACCCAGCATTTCCGCGAGTTCACGAACCAGGGACAGGTTTTTCTGCGAACCGATTCCGCGTCCAGCTGAGACGATGAGGTCTGCATCCGCGATGCCGGGTTCTTTTTGCCGCAACACTCTGGCCAATTCTACTACCCGTCCTGTCGCCAGTGGCGGCCTGGCCGTGATGATGGTCCCACGGCGCGACCGGTCGGTCGGCAAGGCCGGCAACACGCCCGGACGAACGGTGGCCATCTGGGGCCGATGCCGGTCCGTGACGATGGTCGCCATCAGATTGCCGCCAAAGGCAGGACGTGTCTGCAGAAGCAGGCCTGTTTCCGGTTCGATGTCCAACCGTGTGCAGTCAGCTGTCAGACCTGTCCTGACTCTGGCGGCGACACGCGGCGCCACTGACCGGCCAAACGCAGTCGCACCGAACAGGAAAATGTCCGGCTGATGCAACTGAACGAGGTCAGACAACAGTGTGGTGCAGGCATCTTCCGGCAACCCGGACAACACGGCGTCATCACAGAGCAAGACTGCGTCGGCGCCTGCATAAATCAAATCAGTTGCCTGATGTGATATGTCTCGGCCGATCAGAACGGCAGTTAGCCTGACTTGAAGGTCTGCAGCTAGTTGTTGGGATCGCCCCAGCAATTCAAATGCAACAGGATGGACCTGGCCACCGGTTTGTTCGACAAAAACCCAAATACCGCCCTGATAATCTTCTCTGCGCGCAAGATCCTGCAATTGATTGAGTGCACTGTCTGTCATGGTAAGATGGCTCCGATCAGCTGTCTGAGTGCCTGGACCTGCTCGCCGAGGTCACCATCAATGGTCTGGCAGTTCTTCGTTATTTCAGGTGTGAAAGTCCGGATCACGCGGGTCGGCGATCCATTTTTACCGATCTGTTCAGGATCAGCGTCCAGATCAACAGCATTCCATATCAATAGCGGTTTATCGGCACTGTCCCGAATGCTTTTGATTGATGGCATGCGCGGCACACAGGAATCCTTGGCGACAGTCAGCAATGCCGGCATTTTAATTGATAGA
>JAWSUP010000137.1:0-9906 GCA_033549405.1 Bacillota bacterium
GCTGCAGGACCAGCACTGCCTGAGCCGTGTGGGCTGAAAATGTACCGTCAGGATCGAGTTTGTGAAAATTCAAATCAAGCAGCCGCTGTTGAAACACCAGAACCTGCTCACCCATATCTGCGGTTCTCAAGGTTCCGCTGACCTGAACCGGTGTCGCCTGCGGCGCCAGATCGTCATATAAAATCTTTTGCAGGGTATTGTCTGCTGTTCCGGTCTGTGGCTGCTGCATGCGGACCTGCAGACAACGAACAGCATATTCCTCCAGTGCGCCGAACTGGTCATCGGCTGGTCCAGCCAGGTAATTAAGACGAACCAGCTGCTCCTCCATCCGATATACCGCTTCACCGGCTGACCCGCGCCGCAGCAAAGGAAGCGTACCCATTACTGAAACTGCGATTGAGCAAATCGAATCAGCATGTTCCGCCGTTATAACTGCCTGGCCAGGCGTCAGCCCTTTGATGGTCCCATCTGCTGTAACGGATGCGATGAGCGGCTGGTTGCTGCTGTATTGCACATCGCGGTTGGTTCCATCCACAGGCAGCAGTGTAATTGGACTGTCGTGCGATTCGCCTACAGCCAGATTCAATGTTGTACAATGGGCTGAAAAGCCAATGAAAGGCTGCTCTACATTAACAATAAAGGAAAACAGGATCTCTTCTGCGCAGGACAAGGTCATTGTCACCTGCCCCGTCTTTAGAGCAGCCAAGTGACCATCAGGCTGGACCGCAACGATTTCAGGATCTGAACTTTCCAGCCTGTAGCTGTCACGCAGTACAGGATCAACCCCCGTCAGCGGCCAGTCTGCGCCGCTGCCCGGTTCAATCAGGAGGGGTTCGGAAGGCCCGCTGATTGTTCGGCTGTCAGGCAAAACAGTAACAGCAGCAAGGGCATATTGGCCAGCAGTTGTCACGCCAATCAAAGTTTTTCCCTGGCTGACCGCCGTCACCTGGCCGCTGGTGTTGATGATGGCAACCGCTGGATCCAGGCTGAAAAAGATTGCAGAATCCGGAATCGTGCCTTGAATAACCGCAGTTGTCCCAACCGGTTCTTGAGGAGAATCAGGTGCAAAAAGCATCTGATCAGTCAAGACCAGTTCAAATGATTCCTGGTTGGCCAAGACCAGGGCATGGGTCTCTGCATCCGTCTGGATGGTGACCGGCAGCGGATCAGTATCTAAAACAGCTGCATCCATTGTCAACTCACCACTGCTTGGTCGACCTTGGTCATCACAGACATACCAGTTCTGTCCAGCATAGACAGGACCGCCGGTTCTGGCTAAAGAGCCGTCTGCGTCAAAAACAAAGATTTCTGGTCCAGTGCCGCTGTCAATCGGATGGAGCCCGCCAGAAATGCGCATCCCAGATTGAGGATCAAACCAGGATAAGCCCTGCTCCGTCATTTGCCAACCGGTCAGGCGATGTCCGAGATCATCGATCAGCCAGGTTCCTTCGACAGTCCAAAGAAGACCTGAAGCTGCCATCTGGCCGTCCAGGCCAAACCAGGACCAGCCATCCGTTCCTTCCTGCCAGCCGTTTAATAATGCGCCGTTCTGATCGAGCGTGAAGCTGCGTCCGTCGGCTGTAATCGTACCGGCCAACGGACTTCCGTTTTCATCTAGATAATATATGCGGCCATCGGCACTTTGCCAGCCGGCCAGCAGAATACCTCGACTGCTGAACAGGCTGGTCTTCCCGTCCAGTGTCTGCCAGCCTGTCAATGGTGACGATTCAGCGTCAAGATAATAGCGGTTGCCGCCAATCGTCTGCCAGCCTGTCAACATCGTACCGTTGCCGTTGTAGTAAACCAGCTTTCCGTCTACTGTCTGGAATCCGCTGATGCGCACGCCGCTTGAAGCGAACAGATAGACTTTACCATCGATAACCTGCTGTCCTGTCACATACTGGCCGTCCCGATAGTAATATTGATCGCCGTTGATTGTCACCCATCCCTGTGTGATGTAGGACAGGTTTGGATGGATAAACCACCGGCTCCAGTTGCGGTCAGCAAGACGGGTACGCACGACGCCATATTCCACACCGCGAGCCTCGATCACTTCATCATTTCCGATATAGATGCCGACATGGCCGTTGCGCCAGACCATAACGCCATGCGTGGCGGGGATGGTCTCGATCGGCCCGTTGACGGTTGACCGGTTGTAGAGACCGTTGGCGGAAAAATCGGTTAATGAACTATACTTGGGTCCGATCGTGTCATCCTGCCACCACAAATACGCCTTAGCCAGTCCGACACAATCAGCCGCTCTTGATCCGATCCATTTTTGCGCATGAACATACACCGTCTGACCGTCGCTTTTCACAGCGGAAAAAGCAGCCGGGTATTGCCTCGCTTTGCTGTCGATCAGGCTCTGGGTAATAACCTGCCCATAGGTGCCGTAAACATAACCCCAGTTCTCATGCAACGCTTTGAGCACAAATTCCGCCAGGCCGGTATTTGTCGGATTAATGGTTGCCCGCGTATCATGTGGCAGCGTCTGAAACAACAACAGACAGACCAGAAGGCCTATCAGCAAGACGCGGAAGCGTTTCAACATGAGATCATAGCCCCTTTACTTTTTCAATAGTATAACATGGCAGCGTCTCAATAAGATAACCCGGGGTTTACAGGGTCATTGCAGAAGCCCTTTGTTTGCCAGTCAGGTAAAAAGCAATGCTTCCGCACAGCGCAATCCGTCGATGGCAGCTGACATGATCCCGCCGGCATACCCGGAACCTTCTCCGGCTGGATAAAGCCCGGCAATCCCTGATACCATCTGCTCATTGCGCAGGATCCGCAATGGTGCGGAACTGCGTGTTTCAACTCCGGTCAGAACAGCACCTGGATCGGCAAAGCCGTTCAAGCGCCGATTAAGCAGCGGCAGAGCCTGTACCAGCGATGTATGTATGAAAGGCGGCAATACATCCGCCAGGTCACACCAATGAATGCCCGGCAAATATGATGGTTCAGTTTCCGACACGTGTTTGATACCGACCTTTTCGCTATTTCCCCGGGATAACGGCTTCTGCTGCAAAAACGAGCCGACTTGCTGAGCTGGTGCGGCGTATGTACCGCCACCTACCCTGAAGGCCTCCCGTTCCAGGTCCTGTTGCCAGAACATGCCAGCCAACGGGCCTTCACCGGGGAAATCTTCTGGTGTGACACTGACCAGCACAGCGCTGTTGGCATTGACGGCGTCCCGAGCATGCAGACTCATGCCATTAGTCACGACCGTTCCTTCTTCTGACGCTGCGGCAATCACCTGGCCTCCCGGGCACATGCAGAAAGTGTAGACAGAACGGCCGTTGTCCAGATGGCAGGCCAGCTTATAATCTGCTGGCGGCAGACCGGCAGTCGGACCATATTGAGCCAGATCGACCAGCAACTGTGGGTGCTCGATCCGTACACCGATTGAGAACGGCTTGCGGATCATGGGAAGGTTGCTGGCATGCAGCATGCGAAACGTATCCCTGGCACTGTGTCCGATCGCCAGGATAGCGCGTCCGGCAGGTACTTCTTCTGTTTTTTCAGATCCATCTGCCGCAGTTTCGGTACAGATCAATCCTGTCAGACAACCATTCCGTACCGACAATCCGACCAGTCTGCATGAGAACCGGAACGTGCCGCCCAGATTGGTGATCTTGCGACGCAGGTTCGAAACAACCGTCCGCAGCAGGTCGGTGCCGACATGAGGTTTGGCCAGCCAGAGGATCTCTTCAGGTGCTCCGGCCAGGACCAGCTCTTCTAAAACAGCAGGGCAACGCCTGTCCTTTATCCCGGTGGACAGCTTACCGTCAGAAAAGGCGCCGGCGCCGCCTTCACCAAACTGGACATTGGACATAGGATTCAAAATGCCGTCTGTCCAGAAGTGGATTACATCTGCAGTACGCGGCCCGACCGGTTTTCCCCGTTCGAGCACAATCGGTCTTAACCCGGCCTGCGCCAGATACATGGCAGCGAACAAGCCAGCCGGACCACTACCGATCACCACCGGAGCAGTATCGAGACGACCGATCCGCGCAATATGCCGTTGCTCAACCAGACCGCTTATGCCTGTTATTTTTAATGGTTCAGGATTCAGTTCGACCCGGTAGACCCAGTGAATCCGATTCTTGTCACGTGCATCGAGTGAACGGCGCAGAATGCGGTAATCCTGCGCCTGAACGCTGACAGGTGAACGGCCGGACATGAGCGCAACGGCTTGATGGAGGTCGTCACGCGTATGAGCAGCCGGCATATTCACAGTAATAACAGTTGTTTTCATTTCTGCACGTATGCGTCGATCCAGGAGCGGGCTGCCTGTTCTCCAGCCAGCAGACCGGAAGACCAGGCCCATTGCAGGTTGTAACCGCCGCAGTCTCCGTCAACATCCAATACTTCGCCGGCAGCAAAAAGACCTGGCGCCTTTTGTGACATCAGGGTCCTGGGATCGAAATCACCTGTAGCGATCCCGCCTGCGGTGACTTGGGCCTGGGTCCAGTTGCGTGTCCCTGTGACAGTAACCTGCCAATTTTTAATCAAATCGATCAGTTCCAGTATAGCGCTATCCTGCAAGCGGGATACCGGTTCGGTCAAAGGCAGTCTACAAGCCTGTTTGACAAGGGAGAGTCCGATCTTCTTATGCAGCAAGCCAGTTAAAAACTGTTGCAGGGGCAGCTGCGGATCCATGTCTCGCCTTCGGATCAGCCAGACCTTGAGGTTATCTGCTGTCAGTCCGGGCAGAAAATCGATTTGCAGGCGCAGGGCGTCCGGTTGATCAGGAAGTAAAGCGTGATGAACGGCACGGGACAATTGCAGAATGGGCGGTCCGGACAAGCCGTAGTCCGTAAAAAGGATCTCACCATCCTCCTGTCGCAGGATTTTTCCACGGCAGGTCAGGGATACACGGCCATCGATCCGAATGCCGGAAAAGCCGCGGACAGCTTCTTTAGCGGTGCAGATCTGGACCAGGGCCGGGTGCGGTTCAATAAGCCGATGACCCAGTCCTGCCAACAGGGCATAACCGTCTCCTTCACAGCCAAAGGCTGGTGCGGCCATACCTCCGGTCGCAATAATGACGCGTGATGCGGCGATCTTTTGACCATCGGATGTGGTCAGAATAAAACAGTCCGGCCGGCTTATGCGCATGCTGATAACTCTACAGTTTGTCTGCACTGAGATAGGCAGCCGCTCTGCTTCGCGGCGCAACAGGTCAAGCACGGCAGACGCCTGGTAACTGTATGGGAAAACGCGGCCGTCCGGATCGGTGCGGTGATATAGGCCGATTCCGGCAAACCAGTCCAGCGTCGCATCAACATCGTAGCGCGACAGAGTAGGATCAATAAATGTGGGATCATTTCCGTGGTAGGGCGTGTAATCGAGCGGCTGGTGGCTCAGATTACACCGTCCATTACCGGTCGCGAGAAGCTTCTTGCCAATCCGGTCCTGTCGTTCCAGCAGCACGACGGGTGCCAGCGACCAATCACGCACCCCTGCCGGTTGGCGCAACAGGTGTGCAGCCATGATCGCTGCAACCATTCCGGCTGCACCGCCACCGACGATGGCTATAGCGCAGTCGATTTTTTTATTCTGTCTTTGCTCCATTATGGTCATTCCAGTCCGGTCAATGCAAGGCATCGTGCCAGTTTACTGCGGTTTTCCGGTTCCAGGTCATATCTGGCAAGCAGTTCCTGACCCAACTCCACTAAGTCACGTGCGTCGCCTTCCTTAAGCTCCAGTTCAAATTCACAGATCGGCGCCATCCGGTCGGCGGCGTATAGTCCGCCCTCGTCGAGTGCAAGCTCCATCAGTGTGCCTCCGTACCCGATATCGTAGACCAGTCTGGTGAAGGTCACCCGGCAGATTTCCAGTAAAGGTTTACCATTGACCATCTGCAGGATATCGTACAACTGGTCAACCGGATCGCCATCGCTGACAGCTGTCCGCAACAGCCAGGCGACGTCAAGTCCGGCTGCACTCAGCAGGTCAGTTTCATCCTCATCTAGCTCGGCAGACCATTCCATCCGCTGGTGCAGACCGCCTCCGGCAGAGTTGCCGGCCTTGACAGTCACGATGCGTTTTTCATTCTCGGTTCGCAGCCGCAACGAACATCCGCAATTCCGCAAAACGCCATCGGCCGTGTCGAAATAGTGACTGTCCATGTTGATGGACTGACCTGAATCCGGCATGATCAGATCGCTGATCCAGGGATTGCGGATAACATCCGTTGGATCGGCGAGGCGACTCGCGTTGAGCTTCAGTTCAGTTTCCATGACCCATGCCTCCAGAAAGCAGTAACGTCAATTCGTCAAGACGGTCGGAGAACTCAGCCATGGCCTCACGAATCGGTTCAGGTCCTGAGAGATCCACGCCTGCTTTTGCCAATAGATCGAGTGGATAGCCTGACCGGCCAGAACCAAGAAATGCCAGGTAACGCTTTACAGCCGGTTCACCTTCGGTCAGGATTTGTCGCGACAAGGCGACGGCTGCCGAAAAACCGGTTGCATACTGAAAAACATAGTAGGCATTGTAGAAATGTGGAATTCGAGTCCATTCCCACTTCATGTATTCATCGATCACCAGGTCAGGCCCAAAATACTGTCGCAACAAACCCAGGTATAACGAGCAGATGATCTCTGCGGTCAGCGCTTCGCCTTGTTCGGCACGCTGGTGGACCAGCCACTCAAATTCAGCGAACATCGTCTGGCGGAACACCGTCAGGCGGAATTCTTCCAGAAAGTGATTGAGCAAATATGCCTTTTCATGGCGGCCTGTCTCTGTTTGTTCATCGCATGATTTCAACAGCGTGCGCATTAACAGGATCTCGTTGACGGTAGACGCGATCTCAGCCAAAAAGATCGGATAGTGTGCTTCGGCATAGGGTCTCTTGTTGCTGAACCAGGTGTGCAGACTGTGTCCCAGTTCATGTGACAAAGTGAACAGGTCAGTCTGCGTTCCAGTAAAATTCAGCAGAATATAGGGATGAGACTTATATGTGCCCCAGGAATAGGCGCCGCTGGTTTTGCCAGGTGTTTCGCAAACATCGATCCATCGCCCCATCAGATGGTGCTCCAGCGCTTCCCGGTATACCGGGCCTAATGGCGCCAGACCTTCGCGGATGATGTCACAGGCCTGTTCAAATGAGTAGGATCGCTCCGGCATGTCGAGAATCGGCACATAGGTATCGTAGATATGCAGCGTCTCAAGTCCAAGTCGACTCCGTCGCAAAGCCAGATAGCGGTTCAGTGTTTCCTGCCCTTCATGGATCGCTTCGATCAGCCCGCTGTAAAGGCTGACAGGCAGATGGTCGGCAAACAGTGCCTCGCTGAGACTGTCGTTGTGCTTGCGGGCCAGGGCAAACAGGATGTCCGCCTTGACACGCGTCGCATAAAGCGCAGACAAGGTGCGTCCGAAATCAGAGAAAGCCCGGTGCACCTGCTCAAAGGCATCCGCCCGAATCTGGCGGTTTCGGTGCTCGCGCAGCCGGCCGAACACAGCCGGTGTCAGTTCGATGGCGCCGCCTTCACCGTCGGGAATTGATCCGAGCTTGATATCAACGTTATCCAGCATCGTATAGGTATGGCCGATCCCCTCTGCAACAGGCCCAAAGCGGGACAAGAGCGCTTCTTCCGGTTCCGGCAGAATGTGCGGACGCGTCCGGAGCAGGTTTTCCAGCTGGTGCCGGTGCGACGCCAGTGCTGTGTGCGTCTGAAGCCAATCTCGCAGTGTTTCCTCGGGAATGGCCGCAATCTCTGGCGACAGGAAAGCAGTTGTCGCGGCCGACTGGTAATACAGTCCGGTTACCCGATCGGTCATGTCCTGGTAAAGGCTGTTGCCATTGTCTTCATCCCTGCGCATGCGCGCATAAGCAAAGAGCTCCATCAGTGCCATGTCCAACTGATCCGCATCGTGCAGAGCCGCAGCCAGATTCTCCGGTGCTGCAGCCAGGATCCCTTTGTGGCGTGCGACTGAATCAAGCATGGGTCCGATAGTCGTCAGCGTCGATTCCCAGTCCTGGTCAGTGGTAAAAATATCTTCCAGCCGCCAGAGCAGCCTTTCCGGGATATCGTTTCTGCAAGGTGTTTGGGTGGCTTTTGTTTTTTCCATTTATGTCTCCTTGTGATGACCGTTCAACGCCATCTACAGAATTTGTCTCGCTTTATGACTCGACAATCGGCAGACGGCTGACACCGTTGGATGTAACGATGATCAGGCTGTTTCCGGAGAAATCAAATCTGACTATATCGGCCGGCATGTTCTCTTCCTGAATCAATCGTCCATTCTTGCTGTTGATCACCAGGATACGCGAACCGCTGGCGACGGCAACCAGGGTACCGGACAGAGCAGGACCTATCGCCGTTTCCCCAATTTCAAACAGATTTTTCTCCTGTCCATTTTTTTCGATCAGAAACAGGTTGACTGGTCCATTCAGGCGCTCACCCGCCAGGACTAAGAGGCCGTTGTCACAGACTGAAAGCGCGTGGATCATGGCGTAGGTGCGCTGCCACATCGGTTCTTCTGCCCCATAGGTGAATGCGGTCAGGATGGCGGCGCCGCCCAGTATGGGATTGCCCTGCAAGTCATGTGCCAGCAGCGGATACAGGTCCGATAAATCAGGCTGTAACTGGCCCAGCTGGGTTCCATCGATAGAATATCGTTTCAGGATCGGATAGAGGCTCGATCCATTTGTATTGACAAGGTTGACATCGAAGCTTTCTCCGTCAGGATTGAATTGTACCGACAGAACATAGCCGGACTGTGTGAAGTGGCAATCAAACAAGTGGCGCCCTGTTTTTGCCTCGAGAATGGTCACGATGCCTGAGCTGTCCTGACGATCCTGGATCAGTGCTGCCATGCCATCCTTGCTGACGGCCGCACCACCGATATTGCCGCTTAGCCGCCCGTGGTAAACTTCACCGTCTGATGTGATCATGGCATAACCGGTTCCTTCCCGGTCTGCCACCAGGAGCCATGGACCATTTTGCACCGCATAGGGTGCATTAAAATCGATGTCAACGACAAAACGTTCATTTCCCAGTATATCCAGGCAAGTCACGCGGTCGGGGGTCAGCCTGATAACGCTATCCTGGTATGGGTACAGAGTCTGTGCTTCAGCGGCATCGCAGTCAAAACCAGTCAGCAGATTTGATGTCTCCTGACCGGTCTGTGATGCCAGTTGCCAGGCTTCGTCTTCAGGCAACTGGCTGACAAGAATGCCGGCGCCGACCATAAGCAGGAAAGCCAGCACGATCAAGACGATCAAGCTGGCTCTGTTTCGCTGCATTGTTCGGTTGGGTTGTCTATGAAGCATCTAATCCAGCTGGTAACCTTCCTGTGTGTTGAAAATGCCGTCCACTGCATTTTCCATGGCATAGATCATCTTCTTGTATGCCACCAGAATGCCTTCATTGTCTGTTCGACTTGATGTGAACGCTTTCTCACCATCAATATAATATCCGCCATATACGCCATCAACAAAGACATAATAATTATAATCGTCCCGTTTGGCAAATTCAATGACTTTTGTATAAGCCGGCACATCGTTTGCTTCATCTGCCTTGATATGGAAGGTGAACCTGGCATCTTTGGTGTTGACCGGATCTGCTTCAGTATCGATCCCTTCTATAAGAATTCCAATGATACGCTGGTAGAACAGGCTGTACAAACTCTTTTTTGTTTCGCTGAAGATGCGCGCATTTTCGCCGTCGATCAGGAAGATAACGCCATCGTCATCTGCACGCTGATCTTTGGTCATTTCGATTTCGGTGACAAACCGGGTGCCGAGTATATCTGCTTCGATTTTACTGACTTCCCAGATGCTTTCCAGACAGACGAACCGGTCCATCATCTCCGTTACCTTCATGTCAACTGAGGTAAAAACACTCGATGCCACGGTAAACACAGCAGGGAACTGGTCGCTGACTGCATAGTAGT
>JAWSUP010000138.1:0-9904 GCA_033549405.1 Bacillota bacterium
CCTGAATCGAATCACGATCGCAGATGAGACGCTGGTCGGCGCCGGCTGCGTCGTGATCCGGTCGACCGAAAAGGCGACGACCGTGGTCGGCAACCCGGGTCGCGTCGTCGGCCACCATGAAGCAGAAGGCATTCGGCTGAATTTATGACCGAATTTATTGTGGCGTATTAAATTGAATTAACGAGGAGTGGCACAGATGGATCCGATTATCGTCAACTTTACGCCGACCGGCATGATCCCGACCCGCAGTGATACACCCAAAGTGCCGCTGTCTCCGCAGGAGATCATCGAGGATGTCCGGGAAGCGGTTGCACTGGGCATCACCATGGTGCACCTGCATGCGCGCGATGCAGACAGCGGCCGGCCGGACTACCGACGTTCGCTCTATGCCGAGATGATCGGCGGCATCCGCCGGTTCGCCCCCGACCTGATCATCTGTGTTTCGACTTCCGGCCGGGCATACAATACGTTTGAGAAGAGAGCCGATGTGCTCGGTCTGACCGGGGATCTCAAGCCCGATATGGCCAGCCTCACCCTCAGTTCTCTGAATTTCAACCACCAGGCCAGCATCAATGAACCGGACATGATCATGGCCTTGGCCAGGGAGATGCAGCGATGCGGCATCAAGCCGGAACTGGAGATCTTTGACCTGGGGATGGTCAATTATACCCACTACCTGATCAAGAAAAAACTGCTGGAGCCGCCTTTTTACGCCAATCTTATCCTGGGCAACATCGCCTGTGCCCAGTCGGACCTGCTGCACATCGGGGTTATCATCAAGGATCTGCCGGCACAGACGATCTTTTCCCTGGGGGGCATCGGGCGCGACCAGCTGCAGACAAATTCGCTGGCGATTGCCATGGGTTATGGCGTCAGAGTCGGTCTGGAAGACAATATCTGGTATGATCAAGACAGAACCCGACTGGCGTCCAATGGTGACCTGATCAGACGCCTGGGCGTGATCGCACAGGCCAACGACAAGCGGTTCATGAAACCGGCGCAGCTGCGTGAGCGCCTCGGACTCAAGCCGGGCCATGGTTCGTATGGCTGCTGATACGGAACACGGGAAGGAGCCATCCATGAAACAGCTCGCCATCTTCCAGAGCGACCTTGGCATCGGCGGCATCCAGAAGTCGCTTCTGTCTTTGCTGGCATATCTGCAGGACAAGCCTGTCCAGATCGACCTTTACCTGTTCCGTGAAGCCCCGATGGAAGATCTGCCCATCCCGGCTAACGTGACGGTTATCCAGCGGAAGCGCTTTCCGGCTTTCATGAAACTGTTGCCTTTCGCCTGGGTGCGCCGGCTGCAACAGCCGTTCAAATCTGACAAGACATATGACCTGGCGATCGACTACAATGGCTACTGGAATGAATGTGCCCACGGCGCCCTGACTGTCAGGGCTGACCGGCGGGTCTGCTGGATCCACTCTGATCTGAAGCGGCGTCGCGAGCTGAACAGACGGTTTCGCCTCCTATGGCTGCTGTCGCGGTCCAAGTACGGCAGCTTTGATGCCTGTGCTGCTGTCTCACAAGGCGCAGCCGACGCTTTCACTGACCTGTCCGGCATGGATCCAGACAAAATCGTGGTCATACCGAACCTGATCGATGCGGACCAGATCCGGGCCGAAAGCCTGCAGCCGATCGATTTTGCCGTCGATCCGAAGCGATACAACCTGGTCAGCGTCGGCAGCATGAATTATTACAAGGGATTTGACATCCTGGTCGAATCGATGCGGCGGATCTCGCGAAGGCGCCGGGACATCCACCTGTACATCATCGGCGACGGACCCAGCCGCAGCCAAATCGAAGGGATGGTCCGACGCCTGGGCCTGACCGGCCAGATTACGCTTCTGGGCAGCCAACGCAACCCGTTTCCCTATCTGGCACGCATGGACGGATTTGTCACCGCCTCGCGCTTTGAAGGACAGGGAATCGCCGTCATGGAAGCGCTGGCCCTGGGGCTCGATGTCTTCATCCCCCGCCACCTGGAGCCATATCTCGACGGCGTCAAAGGCTACGATGACCTGGAAGAAGCCATCATCCGGGCTGAAAAGCGGCGCGTCAGCTATGACTTCGACGCCTATAACCAGCTCGTACGCAGCCGACTCGACCAGTTGCTGGCGCTTTGACATGAATTGCCGCCCGGGTTGGTATGTGGTATTATGATGCGGCCCTGAACAAGCCGGAAGCTGGCCCGGTATTTCGAAGCAGAAATGGAGCAGCTATGAAGTCACTGTTGGCGCTGCCTGGCGTTTTTCTCCCTTTTAACGAGACCATCGCCATCTTAAGTTACAAGCATCTGCGCACCCTGGACTGCCAGATCGATGTGTTGGCGATGAAAACACCAGATGATGCCAGCCTTCGGGCAAACCTGGCGCAGGATCCATGCGCCGCCAAATTCAAGGTTACCTATGCCGGCGATTATCGTTATGCGCTCTTTACCAAGAAAAATATGAACGTCCTGCGGCTGCTCTGGCAGATCCGACGTTATATCCGGCAAGCTGTGCATATGGCAGGCCAGAAAAACTATGCTGTCATCTATTCATCGTCACTGCCGAATTTCTCTCATCTGGCCGGTTACCGGGTCAAAAAGAAAAATCCTGATGCCGTGTGGGTCGCCAGTATTTCCGATGCCATCAAAGACACGCCTTTCCAGAAATATTACAGGCAGGCATATCGGGGTGTCAGCGGCCGGATCGGCTATGCAATAACCAGGTTTCTCAACGAAAACACGCGCTGCCAGGCAGTTGCCTTTAAACTGGCGGATCATCTGGTCTTCGTATCGGAGGAACAGCGCGATTTCATGACTGGCCGACGGCCGGAACTGCTGGCCAAGTCGCTGGTGGTGCCCTTTACGTACATTGACGAGTGGCCGGTCTACCGCAGCCTGATTGACGCTGGCGAGAAGAATCAAGAAGGCAAGAAGGATGGAGAAGACAGGCAAAAAGATCCATTACGCCGGCGGATCGTGCACCTGGGCAATGTTTACGGACTACGTCGGATTGATTGCCTTGTTGAAGGCATCAAACTGGCCTGGCAGCAGGATCCGGATCTGCACAGGAAGCTCCAGATCGATCATTACGGGATCATGGAACAGAAACAGCGCGAGCTGATCCGCGCTGCCGGGGTTGGCGATATCCTGACCGCGTATGACCGCATCCCCTATGACGAGACGCTGGATATCATGAACAAGGCCGATGTGCTGCTGATGCTCGACGTGTTTGTCGAACCGGGGGAGGCCCAGCCCTATATGCCGTCGAAGTTTGTCGAATACTTTCTGACAGACAAATTGATTTTGTCCATCGCCAATGAGGGCAGCCCGATAACCCGCCATCTGCGTCAGACCGCGCACATCAGCGTGACGCCAGATCCACAGCAGATTGCCTTGGCACTGCAGGCGGTTCTTTCGCGTGACTGCACCGTCAAGAATGATTACCAGCTGTATGAGAACCGGCGCGTCATCGCCGGGACACTGAAAAAAGTACTGGGGTGCTGAGATGAGGACCAAAAGGACCCTCTTGAATTTTATAACGGATATTATCCCGATGGTGATCATCGCACTGATCGGGGCGTTCAAGATCCGCTTGTTCCTGACCAACCTGGGGCAGGAAACCCTGGGTGCATACCAGCTGTTTGCCCAGATTTTCATGTATCTGACACTTGTTGAAGCCGGCTTTGGCACCGCGATTATGTATAAGCTCTACAAACCGGCCAAGGAACAGGACCTGATAAAAATCAACCAGCTGCTGTCCGGCTGCCGGGTCATATTTAACATCGTCGCCCTGGTCATCTTCGGCATCGGGCTGGTGCTGTCATTTGGCCTCGATCTGTTCATCAAGGACAGGACACTGGACTATGGTTATATCCAGATTGCTTTCCTGCTTAACCTGATGGCCAACGCTGTCAATTATTTTTTCATCACGTTCAGCATCATCTACAACATCAACCAGAAGAAGTACAAGACCAACCTGGTGACACAGGCGCTGGTCATCACCCGCAGCGTCATCGAGATCGTCCTGCTCACAGTCGGCGGCGATCTGATTGCGATCACGACGCTGGGGCTCGGTTTCAACCTGCTGATCCAGGTAATCATCCGCTGGATGGCCAAACGGGAGTTTCCCGGCCTCGACGTCAATGTCAAGGACAAAGATTTCTCGATCAGGCAGGATGTCAAGCATATCCTGCCACTGAAGATCACGTCCCTGATCGGAAACAACATCGATATCATCGTGATCTCAAGCTTTCTGGGCCTGGGGCATGTCGCGGTCTACACCGCATATAACTACATTGTCAACACCTTCCGCAACATCATGAACAAGTTTTCCGATGCTGCACTGTCTTCAATCGGCAACCTGACTGTATCGGACGACAAGGACGATTATGCCTTCTTTCGGGAGTACAACAGCTTTATATTTTTTGTGTCCGGTATCCTCTGTGTGCCGCTGTTTCTGGTCTTGAATCCTTTTATCCGCCTTTGGGTCGGAGAGACCATGATGGTCAGTGAATTGACTGTATTTCTGTTTGTCGCAATCCTGTTTACGGCGATAATTCGTGCGCCTGCCGGCTCCTACATCACGGTTTATGGTCTGTTCAAGGAGACGAAGCCGGCAGCCTATATAGAAATGTTGATCAATCTCATGTTGACGCTTGTTTTGGTTCATTTCTTTGGTATCACCGGAGTGCTGGCTGCGACCGTTGTTGCCTACCTGGTGTCCGATCCTTTCCGCATCAGCCCGCTTTACCGGGTGAAATTCAAATGCAGCCCGCTGCTGTATTATCTGGAATACCTTAAGTATGTTGCCTTGATAACAGTAAACGGCATCGCTATCTTCGTTTTGCTGCGCTGGATTGAACCGGCCAACAGCAATCTGTTTTCCTGGCTGGCCGTCGGGAGTGCCATGTTTGTGGAAAACCTGCTGGTGACTTATCTTTTATTTAAGGTGTTTGTCAAAGAGTTCAGTTTCCAGCAAAGACTTGCGACATTGCTGCGGCATGTCAGAAAAGGTGGATGAACATATGCCGAAAGTCAGTGTCATTATGCCGGCGTATAATGCCGAACCTTTTATCAGTGAGGCGATCAACAGTGTCCTGAGGCAGACCTTTACTGATTTTGAATTTATCATCATCAACGACTGCTCAGCCGACCGGACCGCCGACATCGTCAGTTCTTTTCAGGACTCCCGGATAACGCTGCTGCATAATGACGTCAATTCGGGAATCGCCGCAACCATGAATAAAGGGCTCAATCACGCCACAGGTACTTACATCGCCCGTTTAGACCACGATGACATCTGCCTCCCAGATCGGCTGCAGAAGCAGGTTGCCTTCCTGGACGCGCACCCGGAGATCTGTGCTGTTGGCAGTGCAATCATGCGCTTCAACACTCAGGGTGATCTGGGCACGACAGTGCTTCCTGTCAACCCGAAACAGGCGAAAGTTAATCTGCTGGCCAATGCGTCCATCGCCAGCCCGACTGTCATGCTCAGAGGATCAGTCATACGAACCCATCAGCTTTGGTTCAGATCCGACTATGATACGGCAGAGGATTACGATCTCTGGCGTCGGCTGATCAAGATTGCCGATATTAGTAACTTGCCGGATGTTTTGCTGCGCTATCGCATGCATGGCGCTCAGGCAACACAGGTCCAGCACACCCGGCAAGAAGGGGCAGCTACACGGATTCGCCGTCAACTGCTGGATGAACTGGTGTCGGGAGTCACTGACGAGACGTTTGATCTGTACAACCAGACCATGCTGGGCGAAAAGATTGCCGATCCGGTCGCAGGCCGGAAGATCCGTCAGTTGTTTCGTGAGATGATCTGCCAAAACCGGCACAAGCGCCTCTATGACGATCAAACGCTGCGACGGAAACTGGCACTTATGCATTTTTATCTTTCGCCGGACGGAATCCAACCCTGGATATGGCCACTGGCCGGCATTGAGCGGATCTGGGCAGCCAAAAGGACTATGCGCCGCTGGCTTAAGTAGAGGTTAATAAAAAATTACCACAAGGGGGGTCATGGCATGAATGGCTTTGCGCTTATCGTTTTCTTTTCGTTTCTGGTCAGTCTTGGCCTTGGAGTCCATGTGCTTTTCCTTGACCGGCAGTCGGTCCAGAACAGAGTCTTCTTTGCCTTGAACATGAGTTTTGCCATCTGGTCATTTGCCGTTGTCTTTTTCATAACAGCGCCAGATGCTGCGGGCTGTCTGGTCTGGGATCTGATCGCTTCGATCGGCTATTATTCTTTTGCCAGCTTCGTTCTGCACTTTTTTCTGGTGTTTACCGGTAAAACCGGTTTTCTCCACAAATGGTGGGCATATGTCATCCTGTATGCGCCGGCCGTCATTTTAATCGCTGCAAAAGTAACAGCGGATCCATTCATAAACGGATATATTCGCGGCAGCAACGGCTGGATGACAGACATTCGCACAGAGTCGCTCTGGTTTCTGGCCAGTGTGGTGCAGTATATCCTGTACTGTCTGATCGGTTTTGCTTTGTGCCTGGTTAAATGGCGTCAGGCCCAGTCTGCCAGAGAAAGGAAACAGGCGCGCATCATCCTGATATCCGGCCTGTCGGCGTTTGTCATCGGCAGCGCTTCCTATTTTATGTCTGCCTTATGGGATATTGACATGCCGGATATTACTGTTGTTGGTCTGATCCTCTGGTCTGCTGGCATCCTGTATGGTATCCAGAAGTACAAGCTGCTGGTGATCAACCCGAAGACCGCGGCAGAGGATATCCTGGAGACGATCATGGATTCTGTGATCCTCGTGGATTCCCGGGGAACTATCCTGCATGCCAACATCGGAACGGCTGATCTGCTTGGCCATGATCCTGATGAGCTGGCCGGAACAGACCTGGACATTCTGTTTCCAGAAGACAGCCGGGTCAAGACTGATCAGCTCATGGACCTGCTGCAGCAAGGACCTGTGCGCAATCTGCAGGTTGAATTTCTGACCAGTCATAGCCTGAGGGTACCGGTCATGGTTTCGGCGTCCGAATGCATAGACAATGATGATGACTTGCTCGGTTATGTCATCGTGTCCAAGGACATAACGAAGCTGCGCGATATGGAAAAGCAGCTCAAGCACCTGGCCCATCACGATGTGTTGACGAACCTGCCGAACAGGCTGCTGCTCAATGACCGGCTGGCCCAGGCCATAGCCAGAGCAGAACGCAACAAGACCTTTTTCGCCGTGGCTTTGTTGGATCTGGACCTATTCAAGCAAGTCAACGATGTACTCGGTCACAACATCGGCGATCTGCTGCTGGTCGAAATTGCGAAACGCCTGACTGAAACTGTGCGGCAGAGTGATACGGTTGTCCGGCTGGGCGGCGATGAATTCGTGATCTTGATCGATGCGCTGCGCCGACCGGAACATTATGAAAAAGTGGTGCAAAAAGTTCTTGAGCGCGTCGCCCGGCCGTGTGTCATCCAGTCGCACAAGATCAATGTATCTGCCAGCATAGGAATCAGCATCTATCCCACTGACGGCCATGACATGGAGAGCCTCATGAAAAATGCGGATCTCGCGATGTATTATGCCAAAAATCATGGCAGAAACCAATTCCAGTCTTTCTCGACTTCGATGAGCCTGAATGCCATTGAGAGAGTAAGGCTGGAAGGCGGGCTCAGTGAGGCGCTGGCCAATCAGGAACTGCTGCTGCTCTATCAGCCGGTGATCGATATAGAGACAGAAAACATCATTGGAGTCGAGGCACTGGTCCAGTGGAACCATCCGGAACAGGGCGTTATCGCAGCTGCCAAATTCATGCAGACGGCAGAGGAGAGCGGACTGATCATCCCGATCGGAGAATGGGTCCTGGAGTCAGCCTGCCGGCAGGCCGGCAGGTGGCAGGCTGAAGGGCATCCGGATCTGCAGCTGTCAGTAAATCTGTCCCTCCGGCAATTCCAGCAGAAAAACCTCTGCGAATTCATTCTTGATACCCTGGACAAGACGGGAATGGCGGCGGAGAATCTGCTGCTGGAGATAACGGAAAGCACCGTGATGAGCGACATCGACCATGCCATCGATACTATCACGAATCTGTACGCGCACGAGATCCGGTTCATCATCGATGATTTCGGCGCAGGTTATTCCTCTTTGCTGTATTTCCGGAAACTGCCGCTCTACGCGGTCAAGCTCGACCGGTTCTTCACGACAGATATTGCCGATGATCCGGAAAGCGCTGCAATCGTATCAGCCGTCATCGCAATGGCGCACAACATGAAGCTGAAGGTGATCGCGGCCGGAATAGAAAATGATAGACAATTCGAGCAGCTGTGTTCACTGGATCAGCTGTTGATCGGATCACCTGTGTGTGACGGAGCCCAGGGGCATTTGTTCAGCGAGCCGGTAGCTGTTGCCGAGATGGAAAGCCTTCTTCTGCAGCCAAGTTGGAAACAGGACATGTTCTGAGGGAAGGATGTATAGGGCACCGGAAAGGAGCGTTTGTTGAAAAAGCTTCTTGTCATATGGGTCATAATGATCAGCGTAGTGTCTGTTTTGGCAGCTGTCTGCCATGCAGCAGACAGCGCTATCGCCTGGACGGAGGATGAACTTTCCTTCATGCAGGAACATCCGGTCATCCGGCTCGGCGTTGATCCTGAGTTTGTGCCCTTCGAGTTCATAGATGATGATGGCGAATACAAAGGTATTACAGCGGATTATCTTGCGCTGATCAGCGCCAAAACAGGACTGAGATTTGAAGTGGTCCAGGGTCTGACATGGCCTGAAGCCTATGATAGAGCCCTTGCCGGCGATGTTGATGTGCTGCCGGCGATCTCTCTGACGGATGAAAGATTGCAACACTTCCTGTTTTCTGAACCTTACTATTATTTTCACAGAGTGATTGTCACCCGCGACACGGATACAGGCATCTCAGATATCGCTGATCTGTCCGGCCGTACGGTCGCTGTGCAGAGAAACAGCTCGCATCACAGTTACTTGCTGTCATATCCGGAGATCAATCTGAGTTTGTACGATTCTGTCGAAACCGCGCTTGCCGCCATAGCAAATGGAACAGAAAAGGCTTTCGTGGGTAACCTCGCGACGACAGACTATCTGGTCCGTTCAAGCGCGCTGACAAACCTGAAATTCATCGCTTTTGAGGCCGAAAAGCGCCAGGCATTGTATCTGGCTGTTCGCCGGGACTGGCCTCAGCTGGTCGGCATTATCGACAAAGTGTTGGACGCTATTACCGCAGAAGAGCAAATCGCCATCAATAACAGGTGGATCGAATTCGAGTCAGAAATCGATTTTGGTCCGATCGTACGCACGATACTTATTGTTGGCAGTTTTCTGGCAGTCGTCCTGGCCGTTTCGTCCTACTGGATCATTCGACTGAGAAAAGAAGCTGTCAAACGGCAAATGATTCAGGCTGATCTGGAGAAAGCCAAGCAGGCGGCAGAAGAAGCCAACGGGTTCAAATCCAGCTTCCTGGCCAGGATGTCCCATGAAATCCGAACACCACTCAATGCCATATCCGGAATGGCCTGGCTGCTCAAAAAGACAGATGTTACGCCGACTCAAAGCATGTATGTCGACCGGATCACGCAGGCATCCGGCAATATGCTGACGATCGTCAACGATATCCTGGATTTCGCGAAAATTGAAGCCGGAAAAGTAGATCTGGAGATCACTTCCTTCAGTATGGATCAGGTGGTTCAGTCTTTGGTCAGTATCACCGCTTACAAATTCGAAGAGCAGGGCATTGTTTTTCGTCTGGAAAGAGACGCCGGTGTCCCCAACTGGTTTCTGGGAGATCCAAAGCGCATCGAACAGATCCTGCTCAATCTCCTGAACAATGCAGCAAAATTCACCAGCAAGGGTGAAGTTTCATTGACCATCAGTCTGCAGGCGCAAGTCAACGACCCTGCGCACCTGTCTTTTACTGTCCGTG
>JAWSUP010000139.1:0-9902 GCA_033549405.1 Bacillota bacterium
GTGACGGTTCCCAACTTTAAATTTGATGTACGGCCGGATGCCGATCAATGGATCCACTTCGACTCCTTCAGTATCAAGCTGGTCCTGGATTACGACGGGGCAACAATCTCAGGGAAAGTGCCTTTTTCTGCCACGATGACCATGAACTTTACACGAACAGTCACAGAAGTTCCGGATTCTTACAAGCGTGTTGAAATCGACGGTAAACTGATCGATCAGATGGCATATGATGAGTATATCTATGTGATCAATCCACTCGGCACGCTCGCTGTTTCTGATGAGGAATTCTGCTATCTCGCACTTCCCTTTTCCACACAGGATTATCCTGCCGGCCTGACGGACTACCGGTATGCGCCGGTCAGCATCCTGAATACGCTCTGGCGAGGCGGTGCACCGGATGCAAACAACCCGCGCAAGAAACTTCTGCCGGTACTGGATGCCAACGGAAACCCCACCGGCGCCTCATTGTTTTATCAGCGTGTTTACGTCGAATGGGTCTGGCAGGCCCATCCCAATCCTGTTAAAATCACAAGCGTTGACCATGCCGGTATCACTGCGTCCGGTGGCACTTTCCAGGTGACCGCTGATGGCTACGCACCTTTCGCGTTTTCATTAACGGATGCCCCTGAAGGTGTGACCATCGATCGAAACACCGGGCTTCTTGCGGTGGTAGAAGGCACACCGGCTGAAACGTACACATTCACGGTTCGTGCTGAAGAAAACAGGGAAAGCTATCAGATGACACTGCCTGATGGTACAGTGGTGGATCAGTCCAAACGACTCGGCCCTTACGAAGGGAACGACCCGTCTCCGCCGGATGAGCAGCTTTTCACCCTGATCGTTTCAGAACCGCTTGCGCCGCCGCCGACACCGGAACCAACACCTGAACCGACGTCAATACCGACACCAACGACAGCACCACGCACTGTACCCAAAATAGCTGCTGCCAAGCATAACTATGCTTTTGAAATGGCTGAGGGCGGACGGGGGCTGAGCATTCAGGTGACTGCCTCCGGGAGCACACCGATCACATGGTCGCTGCAATCGCTCTCAAAATACCCGGACTACCCATTTCCGTCCAGTGCCTCGATTGATGCCAAGACCGGCTTACTGACCATCGGACCTGACATTGCAGCAGGAACCTATCGCTTTGCCATTCATGCGCAAAACGATGTTGGCGAGGATAATCAGGAGTGTTCTTTAGACGTGATGGGCACCGCTCCGGTCATCCTGGAAGAGGAGCATAACTACGCATTTGAAATATACAAGAGAAAAGAGGATGTTAATATCCCCATCTATGCAACCGGTACGTTGCCCATCGCCTGGTCGCTTGAGCCAACCTATCCAGATAATGAACCGCTACCGGAAGCGCTTGCCATCGATCCGCAAACAGGTGTTCTGACCATCAGGCAAGCCATTTCCGTTGGAAATTACTATTTCACCATCCGGGCGACAAACGATGTCGGATCCGATACGCAGGAATGCACACTTAAGGTGAATTTTCCGTTGCCCTTTTCGTTGAATGATACACCAACATCTCTCCCGGCACCTGATGATTATCGACTTTTATCCAGCTTGTCCGGCTATGCAAAGGATTTCTTCGCTGAGGCACCTTCGATCAGTCAGGAGTTCTTCTCATCAGATGGGCAGTTTGCCTTCGATGTCACAGAGTTGCAACTGACGCCACCCAATGTACTGACCTTGCGTTACGATGACCCGAACGATGTTTACACAGAGGATCGCTGGACGAAAAACGGCGCGGCATTTGTCCGCTGGCATTCCAGTCCCGGTGTGCTTCAACGCTTCAATCATTTTAATGATGTTTTCTGGGAAGGTGGAACCGGAACGATTTTTCTCGACACCTCGCCACGAAGCGACAACTACCATTATCATAAACAAGAATCCGGATCGGTGGCCATCGATGATGTCCTGCAGCATTTCCAGGAACGGATTGTCGACTACTACCAGGAAGTGATTAATCCAAGCCAGTTCTTTGATCGCAGCGATTTGACCGGCTATTTTGACCCGGTTGCCAATCAAAGGCGTTCGCGTGTAACCTATCTTAATTACGGAACGACTGTCGATCTGCTCAACAAATCGAAAGGTGAAACCTTTGATGTTAGGCTGGATCAATATACCGGGGCTTTGGTATCAGGTAAGTTCTTCACCGCTTTGCAGAATAATGAAAAGGCCGCACTCAGCTTTTTACAAGAGGGTGCAGCCATCACATTCCACAGCCAGGACATCGGTCAGATAACAGATAACAAGTATTTCGACTTATCCTATTCAATCGGATCAATTCACGATCAGGACATGCTCGCAAACCTCGAACCCGGCGGGCAGCACTTCACCTGCGGTTTTGCTGAAAATGGCGATTTGCCCGGGCTGGCAACGTTCACCATCACAACCGGGCTGGCACAAGGCACCCAGGTCAATGTCTATCAATTCGACGCAACTTCAGGGCAATTTAATTTGATCGCAGATGAAATCAGTGTGGACAGGAATGGAGCGGTCACATACCGAAACAACGAGCTATCCAATTACCTGATCACCACACAAACCCTCCAGGGGGTAGCCGTCTCTGATGTAGCAAGCTTGCAGAGCTTCACCCCAGATCGCCGGGTCTGGCTCATCGCTGTTGGGATTGCGCTACTGCTGGCAGCCGGCGCTGTAGTCTGGTTCATGCTGCGCCGCAAGAAGCGGGTGTAGCATCATCGCAGCTTGCAGAGTGTCTTACGTGTGCGCGACTAGAAAATCACCGGGGAATAGCCGGATCAGACCAGATCACATGCCTCCTCAGGCATCCAGTGTTCATCTTTACCATCCCATTTGACATTGCAGCCAATCGGGTTGGTCAGCGGAACGGTTATGGGTTTTTCAGCGACATACTCTTCCAGGGCACGATCCAGATCGTTAACCGTTGCCTTATCACTTTGACGAGGATTGTCAATTCCGCGACCGGTATAGATCAGTTTGAAATCCTGATCAAAAACAAAAAAATGCGGGGTTCGCAGAGCACCATAGGTTCTGGCAACTTCCTGGCTTTCATCACGTAAATAGAGCCAGGGGAACTGATTCGCCTTCATCTGTTGAACCATATGCTCAAATGAATCGGTCGGATGTGTATTGACACTGTTGGCATTGATGCCAACAAAAACGATGCCGTGATCTCGATATTTCACTGCAGTTTTGCGGGTCACTTCGTTTGAACCAGTGACAAACGGGCAGTGATTGCAGGTAAAAAATACGACGAGTCCTTTTTTCTCTGCAAAATCTTTCAGGCTATATGTTTTCCCGTCTGTAGCCGGTAATGAAAAATCTGGAGCCTGTTCACCAATTTGAAGTGTAAAAGCCATGATCGATCTCCTTTGTCTGTTGTCAGTACGGTCGTATGTATCTGTCTATTATAGCACAGGCAGCAGATCAGGCGGGAATGGCTTTCAGCTAGTTTGCACAAGTTACTATGGTTTCGTCATATGAGGGGACTATTTGCATATTTGGTTTTGCGACTAAAAATTCCTGTTTGTCCCAGTCTCCGTTAAAAAGCCTTCTGATCAGGGCCAGGTCTCCTTCCATCTCTTCATAATCCCATTCTCTTTCCCTGGCTTGCTCAGCCGTCATTTTTTTGTCGTATTCCGGATTCCCGGTGCCTGTATCTATGTATGTCAACCGTTGATAGTTATGCAGCCAGTCTCCCAGCTGCTCCATCAGATAGGCTGCGTTCTCTTCACCATATTGCTCAACATATTCTGCATAGGTCCGATCAATCCCCAACTGGGTTGCGATCGATTGATTCTCCCCATCGCCTTTTTCGTCCCGCTCGATCCAGCCAGTCGATTTGAAATAGGTACCTGGCTTGGCATTAAAGTATTCCTGGTACTTTTCCCTGGAACCCATAAGCAACGTTATGCAATCGTGTGCCCTTGGTATAACCAGGGGGATGGATGCCCGAAGGCCTCTGATGCCATTGTTACATAGCCCATACACCAGCAGGATCGCATCATATTTTTCCTGGTCGGTTCGATCTATCTCGCATTGCAGCTTACTGACCATTTTTTGTTCGCCGATATCGTGCAGGCCTTTGGGCATGAACTGCAGATCGATTATATTGTGGCTCATAGCAGCACACAGACAGGTTTCACGGTAGAGTATTTCACAGGCTATAACCTTGTATCTTTTTTTGTTCACATTATGCTCCTCTGATCTTTGGTTTAATTATTTGTATCTTTTCCTTGCCAAATCTATAGCGATTCAATCGACCCAGCGGCCTTTGATCTTTTGTATTTCGAGACTACGAGACTTGAGTTCTTGCCGGATCTGAAGCTGTTCAGCCTGACGATCGATTGCATTTTCCTTATGGATGACATCGCGACGCGAGAAGTAATAAAAGCGGATTTCCTTGTATGACGGCATCTGCCGGTTGACCGCATCCAGTTGCCCGGAAAGGTAACGGGCCGACAGCTCGGGCGATGTGCGACAATCCTCCGGCAGCTGGCTGCAGTCGATGACCAGTCGGGCGCAGATATCAACAGCGCCCCGACCGGATGACGCTCCCCAGACAAACGATTCACGCACACCGGGGATCTGGTTAAGCAGAACTTCAATCTCTTCGGGGAACGCTTTCTTGCCGCTATTCAGGACGATCATCGACTTGAGCCGCCCGGTCAGGGTGATGCATCCATGGCGGTCCAGGCGGCCCAGATCGCCCGTCCTCAACCAGCCTTCCCCAGTCATGACCGCGGCCGTATCCTGTGGGTTTTTATAATACCCGAGCATAACACTGCCGCTGCGTGTCAGGATCTCACCGATCGCACCCGGGCGCCGATCTCGGGTATCAATGGCCACTTCAATATCGGCAACCGGTGGCCCGACACTGCCATAACAATTAACAAAGGAATTGTTGACCGAGATGACCGGCGCGGCTTCTGTCAGGCCATATCCGCAGAAAAAATCGATGCCGATATCATTAAAGAACCGGACAATACCCCGGTCGATTGCCGCAGCGCCACAGACAATCAGATTCAGTCCGCCGCCCAGTCCATTCAAGATCTGCCGGAAAATTCTGCGCCGCAGGTCAATGCCCAGGAAGCGCAGCAGCCGGGTGACATGCCGCAGCAGCTGGACCAGAAGCAACCGTTTGTTTTGCCTGAGTTTTTTCTGAATCTGGCTGTACAGGGTGTCAAAGACCAGCGGGACACCCAGAAGGATGTTGATGTGCCACTGCCTGAGGTTCTCGTTGAAAAAGCGAAAACCATCCGAAAAACAGATGCAGCAGCCAAATGCCTGGACCATATACATGCCGACCGTATTCTCAAATGTGTGGTGTAGCGGCAGGATAGACAGGGCATTCTGGCCTTTCGGGACATTCAGCGTGCCCATGACCGAATGGATGTTGTGTGTGATGTTGCGCTGGCAGAGCATAACGCCTTTGGACAGAGCGCCTGTCCCTGATGTAAACACAAGGGAGCACATAGCCTCGGGGTCGATCGTGGCGTCGATAAAGCTTCTGTCACCTGCTTCCAGTCCTTTTCGACCGAGTGCCAGGACATCCTCAAACCGCAGGAAGCGTTCATCACCAGGAGCCTGATCGTATGCTGCACCGCCATCATGCATGCGGATAAACCAGCGGATGTTCTGATTTTCCGCTGCAACAGCCAAGGCAGTTGCATGCAACTGGCTGTGATAGATCAAGGCGCTTACATCACCGCGCCTGCAAAGATGCACAACTTCCTGCGTCGGCAGCAGTCGGTCCAGAGGTGCAGACACGCCTGTCCCATTGACAATCCCGTTATGGGCAACAGCCCATTCGTAACAGTTTCGGCCGATGATACTGATATGGCAGCCTGCCAGGCCCATCTGGAGCAGGCCGGTACCAAAGCAGTCGATATCCTCAACATACTGGTGGAAAGATCTGACGATTTCCCGGCCGCCCGGTTTTTCGTGATAGCGGTAAGCCGGCTGATCGGTATAAATTTCAGCGCAATAATTCAGAAGCGCCCGCAAAGTCTCAAAGCGCCGGGCGGTGAAATGACGTTTTCCGGTAATGGTCTGCATGCAACCTCCTGCCGGCACATCCGGCATCCTGGCACGTGGCTCTATTATATCATGGACAGGTGCGCTGGAAATACGAATGACAAACCACCGGAAATAATGAATCGGCGGATTGAAATGTTATATTTTAGCGGCTATAATGATTATATTATAGCGGATGATTTTGTCATATTTTAGCGGATCAAAATCATGCTTGCCACTGGAGGAGGGGGGAATTACCTTTGGAATACAGAAAACGATTTGCTGACAAAGCACTGGCGGAACGCCTGCAAAGCTCCGGCGCTGTGCTCATTGAAGGTACAAAAGGCTGCGGCAAAACGGAAACAGCGAAACAAATCGCTGGTAGTGTCGTTCAATTTGATGTTGACGAACAGGTGCGCATACTCATGGAAATTGACCCCAAGAGTGTTCTTTCTGGCGCCGTTCCTCGCTTGCTTGACGAGTGGCAGGAGTATCCGCGGATTTGGAACTATGTGCGCCGGGCAGTAGACGAGCGCATACAGAAAGGTCAGTTTATCTTGACAGGTTCAGCGACTCCCGATGATCGTGCCAGGCGACATTCGGGCGCGGGAAGATTCTCTGTCATGAAGATGCGCCCGATGTCATTATATGAAAGAGGGTGGTCTACAGGTGAGGTCAGTCTAGCAGCGATACTGAAAGGAAATGCCCCCTCATCGGAAGACGTTCCTTTTACGTTAGGAGAATTAGCAGAAAAAATAACACTAGGTGGATGGCCAGGGCTGATTAATGCTGGCGCTTTGGATGGATTGCGCTTTGTCAGTGACTATATTGCATTGATCGCTGAAGTTGACCTTTCCAAGGTCTCAAAAAAGCGCCGTGACCCATATAAAGTTTTGCGGTTGCTCCAATCGATCGCTCGCAACATTTCCACCGAAGTCACACTGACAGCGCTTGCCAAAGATACGGGGGGCAGTGATGGCGAACTGGATGATGAAACTGCAGCAGATTATCTGAGCGCTTTGGAGCGCCTGATGACAGTGGAAAACCTTCCGGCCTGGAACACACATATACGCAGCGCTGATATGCTTCGCAAATCACCAAAACGTCACTTTTCAGACCCATCTCTGGCAGTCGGGGCGCTGGGTTTATCTATTGACAAACTGACGTCTGATTTGAATTATTTTGGGTTACTGTTCGAGTCTCTTGTTATTCGGGATTTGAAAATCTATGCGGAAGCGAATGATGGCAAGGTGTACCATTATCGTGATTCAAGGGGACTGGAGATAGACGCCATCGTAGAGTACGCGGACGGAACCTGGGGCGCGTTTGAAATCAAGCTCGGTTTCGGTGCAGCCGATACCGCAGCAACAAGCCTTCTGAAACTGGCAGATAAAATCGACACAAAAAAAGTAAAAGCGCCTGCCTCATTAACAGTGATTACGGGGAATGGATTTGCGCACCGCAGAGCGGATGGTGTTAATGTAGTCCCGTTATCTGTTCTAACAATATAGACCTATATGTAAAAATATTATATCCTGTTGACATCAAACCTCATTTGTGAAAACGAATTCTCAAGCGAAATATGTTGAAAGGTGTCATATGCTAACAATCGAAAATCTGCAAATCAAACCACGTGCGATGATTAACAGCGACGGACTCCAGCGGGTCGATATTTCCTGCTTGATCAGCCGCACAGCGCATGTTTTACTACGCGTTTCCGGCCGGAACTATCTGTTCGAACGCGATATCGCACTGACTGCCGGACGAAACGACCTTTCGCTGCTGCTTGCGCCGCCGGAGAAAGATTTCAAATCTGCCTGGCAACTGAGCGACGACGATCATGTTTTGGCGATAGTGAATCTGCTTTGGGAAAAACCGCGAGAGTGGACATTGTATGTGATGGTTTCGTCACATACCGATATCGGGTTGCACAATTCTCAGTATATTCAACGCTTTAACAGCGTAAATTTCCTCGATGAAGCGGCATCCCTCTGTGACCAGACCGATACACACCGCGAAAGCGACCGTTACCGTTACACGATAGAAGGCACCTGGTTCTGGAATAATTATGCCGCCGACCGCAGCCACAAGGCAGCAAAGCGTATTGTAGAAGATTACATAAAAAGAGGCAAAATTGGAATCTGCGCTGGCATCGCAGGCAACCACACGCAGGTTTATGGTTTTGAGGAGCTTTGCCGCAGCACATATGGTCGCAGAAAGCTTCATGAAAACTGGGGCATAGATGCGCGCACCCTGTCGATGATCGACAACAACGGAATGAGCTGGTCGATTGTTCAACCGTATGCGAGCGCCGGCTTTCACAACATTATTTTTTCGCCGAATCAATGGAATCCGCTCCCCTCAACCATCTGGCCATGCGATAAGAGCATAAGCGGCTATATTTGGAACACTGACGCGGGCGGGGGCGGTTCCAGGATTGACATCCGTTATGATTCAGCCTTGCCAATGCTATTTCGCTGGCAGGCCGCTGACGCACAAAGTGAACTGCTGGTCTGGTGCGCGCCACAGTACGGGCATGGAGGCAGCGCCTTCGGATTTGAACCTGATAGTAAGCCTGATGAAGCAACGCTCGCCAATATGGCGCTGCGTATGGTGGTTCAACTCGAAAAAATTGAAAAACACAGCCCGTATGGTGTCTGGCTGGTTGCCTGTTACAAAGATGATCAGCAGCCGAATCTGGCACTCACTGATGTTTTTACACTCTGGAATAAGCGCTGGCGGTCGCCGCAAATACGCACACTCGGCAATCCTGATGTTCCATTCGACTATGTGCGCAAACATTTTTATGATCGTATTCCCGTCCTGCGCGGTGATATGACCGGCGGCTGGTACCAGCATCCGCTCGCGGCGTCTGGCCTGTTGGCCAAAAAGCTAAACGCTGACCGCCGACTTGCTAACGCAGAAAAGTTTGCTTCACTGGCAGGTATGATCAATGACGATTACCTCTATCCGTCGGAGGATTTTTCGCGGGCGTGGGACTATCTGATTTTCAACGACGAACACTCCTATGGCACGAGCGGCTATCAGGGAAGGCGTGTCTATGAGACGTGGATGCAACATCGCGACTGGATTGATAAGGCTGATTTGACCGCAAGGCTTGAAACGACTTGTGCGCTTGAAGCAATCGGTTCACAGATCAAGTCGGACGGTCAGATGCTCGCGGTTTTCAATCCCACCGCGCGTGAACGTGACGAACGCATCGCGTTCGACGGTAAAACAGCGGCTGTCATGGCAATTCCGCCGTTCGGTTACAAAACGATATCGCTATCGTCGCTGACACCGATCGAAAAGGCTGTATCAGTCAGCACCCCTCCGGTCATGGAGAATCGATACTATAAACTGCAATTTGCTGAAAACGGTTCGATCTGCTCGATTTATGACAAAGAGCTTGCGCGTGAGCTGATCGATCAGACAGCCCTGTATGGCGCGAATGGTTTCGTCTACACATCTGACAATCACCGGACGTTCATAACACCTGAAAAAGCGCGCTTCACGCTTGTTAACGGCGATGGATTTACAACCGTTACCGCATACATCGACGAACCTGTGTCCGGAGCGGCCATCACACAGACCGTTACGCTCGATGACCTTTCCAGATGCATCAATATCGATAACAAACTTGAGCACGTGTGTGATATGGTTAACACGCAGCGTTATAGTCGCTACCTCTATTACACATTTCCGTTTAAAGTCGATCACGCCAAGCGATTCTGTCAGCTGAATGGCTGTGAAGCGGCATATGGCATCGATTTGACAGGACATGGTACCGACGTCTATATGGTAGCGCATGAATGGTGCTGTGCGGAGAATGAAGACTTCGGCGTAGGCCTGATTCAGCTCGATACACAGCTCGTTGAGTTCGACCACAT
>JAWSUP010000140.1:0-9862 GCA_033549405.1 Bacillota bacterium
TCCTGCTATTGCTAGGCTTTTCAGGTTTTCATTTATCTTTTATGCGTTTGCCCTGGCGTCCCTGTTGGTTGCATTGACAATCGGCAATACGCCATCCTCAAGCCGGCGTGTAATGTTTTTTTCACAGCCGATGCCGCGTCCGGCCATGAAACAGTATTTCACAGGTGATTCACCCAATTCCGGCAATTTCTCCGGAATCGAGAAAAATTTCGGTGATACACTGTCCCAGGATTCGGCGCAGTAATCCCGGATGCCAACCTCAAAGATCCGTATATCGCGCGCAAGGCCCAACCAGGTTGGAGAGTCCAGTTTGCGCAGTCCCTGAAGGCTGTTTTCATATGTCGCTTCCGGAGCTGCTGCGATTTTTTCCAGTTCGCTCATGCCTGCGCTGCAGGAAACTGCATCTGCTATTTCTGTGTAGGTTCTCAAATCATCTGCACTGGTGACTGCAATGCCATATTGAGGGATGTAAATCGGATTGTTGCTGTTGACATCACGCAGGAAGAAGGTGAAACCAAAAAACGCCGTCTTCACACTGGTCCGCGTTGCATAAGCTCCTGCATCATTCTTGACATCATCGAAAGTTGCTTCAAGCCTGTACGGGCCATCGCCACAAAGGCAGAATCTGCTTTCCTCAGTATCACAGCCACAGCTGGACTTTAGATCTGTCAGGTTGCCGTTGTTGATCTGTATCTGGCCTTCGGTCACGTTGTTCTGAAACAGGATTGCAATTCTGGATTTCATAGGATTTACCTCATTCTGCAGATTTTTCTGCATTATTATTTTGTTGCCTCAATCATTGATCAGCTAGTTTTTCAGGATTATAGCGCATCAGCAGTTTGCTTGTTTTGCGCCAGATGCCAGTCAAAAAATCAGTTCAAAGTCAACATATCCTGTGAAGTCGTCAAATACAACTGATTCAGTTTGGGCGTCATATCTGCCGGCCGTAACATAGCGTGCCTTATTTTCGTTTGGATGAGGCAATCGAACTGTCAATTTTTCTGCTGGCGGACATTTACCCTGAGCCACATTTACTTTCACGAAAATGCGGTCGACACCAATCCTGGATTCGACAGTATAGTCTACGTTGCCAAAGTAGGATTTCATCCCTTTTACAGAGATGACCTGACCGTCCTCCAGCCATTTTCTCGGCACCATAGAAAGCAGGCTGAGCTGATGATTATTCCAGTCTTCAAGGCAGAGCATCCAGCGACAGCGCATCAGGAACCAGGTTTCTTCGTGTAGTTTATGCTGGCTGGCATGGTGGTAATGCTCCCAGAAGCTGTAGCTTTCGCGGTCGGCCAATGCGGCAAAACCGCTGTAGAACTCCTTGAGGAACGGTTTCACTTCGCCGCGCATCGCATGTCCATAAGGATGCGGACTGTAATAAGATTGCGAGAACGCAGTATTGTTCAGTGTCAGATGCTCTGTATAATACCTCATGATGGCATCTGCGATGGGTTCACTGGGGTGGACGACTTCTTGCAGAATGAGATAGGCTGCTCCTGTCATGTCTCTTGCGTTGAAAATGGCATGTGAATACCATTTGCCACCCTTGGCATACATACTCACTGGGCCGACGTACTCCGTCCAGGGAGAGAACGATGGAGACCAGGTTCCGTCACCCATCGGCAAGAGCTGTGACACTGCCATGCTTTGCCTGAAGGACTCGCGAATATTCTCTTTCATCTCATTTGCCAACCCAGCATAGCGGCTTGCCTTGTCGACATCACAACAAGCCAGCATCTCCGCTGAACGTGATAGTCCGATATAGGTGCCTGCGTTCAGCATGAAGGAGTGAAAGTGGTCTTCTGGATCGGCGATTTTACCGGAGATCATCCCATAACCCTTGCCGCCCTTCAAATCATCGTTCAGGTTCTTCTCACGCCAGCGAATGAGGAACTCGCAGGCTTTGACAATGCAGTCTTTTACAGATTCAACCCAGGCAGTATCCTGCGTCAGGCGATAATGCTCGCCCATCGACCATAATGTACTGCCCGTCTCCAGCATGTATCCGCCGAAATTCTGGATGAAACCATCCTCATGCTGCTTTTCAACAAAAAACTGCAAGGCGCGTGCGGCCAGGCCATGCAGACCCACCGCATCAAGAAACTGAATTCCCGGTGAACTCTCCGAACCAATTGCCGTATAAACACCGACGATCGGCACCACAGCACCATCCGGATTACTGCCGAAGTAACCGACATCCATGTGTAGCAGGCCTGCCTTGATCATTTCTTCGATCCGCTTCTCCGGCAAAGATATTTGTGCAGCTTCCACCAGTTCATGGCGCCAGAACTTTTTAGCTTCATCGAGCTTGACTTCATAGTCGACGGCCATCAATTTCTGGGCCCGTTCGATTGAGATGGGCTGGTGGGGCAGCTTGCAGACATATGTAATTTTTTCTCCGGGAGCCAGCAGGACCACCATCTCTTCCTGCGGAACAGGCCGGCCGTCAACTGAGGCCAGGCAGCAGACCCGTCCAGACCCGGGAAAAGTGAAAAACCCGGTTTGACCATCGTACTGCATCTTGGGTGCTTTCTTGTCATATTCGCGCCCGGGGACCGGATCAGGCAGCTTCACATAACTGAACATCGGTGCGCTTGTCATGTTCTCCGCAATGATCCTGATATACATGACCGTCTCTTCTTCGCGATTCAGTTCATTTTCAATAATTGAATCGGCATGTTTCTGCTGGGCTTCGGTGAACATGTGGCCAACGCCATATGCATCGGCCGCATACATATCGGTTCCGCGCAGATGTTCTGTATCCAGCGGACTGCATTCCAATGTCGCAAAAAACTGCATGTTGTAGATAATACCTTCATCAACGTTCTGTGCGTTCAGAATCGGCATATAGCCTTCTTCCAGGCGTTTGGTCACTTCGTGCTTGCAGCCGATGCCACGGCCGGCCATCATGCTGTAGCGCGGTTCGCGCCCATCAAGTTCCGGCGGTATGGCCATATCTTTGAAAAACCGCGGGATGACATAGTCAAATTGCTGCTTGTCATCACCGCACGATTTGCTGCGCAGACCGACTTCGAAGATGCGAAAGTCCTTAGAAACACCCAGCCATGCCGGTCCTGGCAGATTCCTGACTTCACGTGCAGCAGCTTCGTAACTGTATTCATCCTCTGCTTCGATTAAACCGACTTTCGTCTTCCCGTTATTTGCAGCGATATCAGCGACAATCTGATCATAACTTCGCCGGTCATCGGCTGTTGTGACAACCACTTCGTACTCGGGCACATAGATCGGATAGTCCGATCGAACATCGCGCAGCAGAAAGCTGAACGGATTTTGTTCGGTCTTAACATTGACGATCGTGGGAATACCGCCGATATCGATGGCAGCAGAGGCGAAACTGACGTCAAGTCTGGCACTGTCAAAAGCAACATCAGGGCTGATGATCTCTGCATGATTGGCTGCGATCGTACCTTTTTGAGAACCATTTTTCCAGATAATCGTTATTTTGATCATTGACTTTGTTCCTCCCGAGTCCTCTTTTGCAGAATGATGGATTGCTGATAGCAGTTAGCATTCTATCCAGGTCACATCCAAGGCAAGGCGGACTTCCTGGCCTGACACAACATGATGCATCAACTCAATGTAATAGGTGCACTGTCCGGCCTGTGTCGGATAGGTATAGCGGCAAACCGGGACTTCCAGACCATTAATTGAACAAGTGAGTTGCTTGATCCAGTTCGTATCAGTAAAGGCAAGCTCGACGATCTCATCGCTGCCATATGCCATTGACATGGAAGGCCATTCAATAAAAGGAAGAAAAAAGACCGTCTCATATTGATGTCGCCGCGCTGGTCTGTTCCAGTCGATCACTTCAACTGCATCTCTTTTCTTTCTCATATCTTGCGGCGGTAAGTTTATTATACCAAAATCAGCTGCTTTCTGCTCTTTTGTCTTTGTCTTCAAGATCAGCGATACCGATTGTTTATCCGAATAAAGATTATGGATATAACCACCGATAAAGGGTGAAGCTGTAGCAGACAGGCAACTGCATTCAGAATTACCATCAATCGTCCAATGTGTCAGCTCTGCACAAGCTGCCTCTCTGGGGAACTGCAGGGTTATCCAGGCCAGGTGACCCTGAGTGTCAATGATCTCGCATTGAGCCGGAAACGTAAACATGGGAACCGATCCCGATGGTTCAAGCGCCAATTCCTCCAGCTCCTGATCGGTAGGCAAAGCCAGGCCTAACCTGTGTGTCTGGCCTTGTCTGCCGGTTAAAACAATGCGATAGCCATCGGTGATTTTTGAGATCTCAGCCGGCAAACCGTAGATTCTGCAGGTTCCACTCTCTTCTTGGATCATCTGTGCGGTTATTGGGAGAATCTCAATATAGCGGACCGAATAAGCAGGGATAATAAAGTTGATCCGGTCGCCGAAGCAGGCATACGGCAAGCGACTTTCGCCGCAGCGGCAATCAGATGGATATCGTTCCTGTAAAGCAAACCACTCTCCACCGGTCAAACCGATCCGTTGGTCTAGCCAGACAACAGATTCTTTCGCATAGAGGTCTTGATTAACAAAACAAATGAAGCCTTTGTCTTCTTTGATGTGTGCATAAATCTCGTTTGCTTTTACGCCAGGCGCATCGCCAATCTGTTGTGTAAACTGCCAAACCGAAAAATGCGCTTTGAAAAACGCCAGCCATTTGCGAATAAATTGCTTGCAGCTATCGAGTGCTCCGCTGGGAACCAAGTCAAGAAAGACTCTCAGCTCGCCGAAGCAAATATTGGGCGTTACGGCAAGACCTTGGAGCAGGCTGTATTCAAAGAATTTGAGATCACTGACGCGGCTGTGTCGTGAAAAATAATACTCGCAGTTGGTGAAGCAGCGATACGGGACAAAGTACTGGTTGTGAGCAGTGACCATTTGCTCTCTGCGGCAATCGCCAAAATACTTGAGCATATTCAGTGTTGGGCTGTAGGCGCGCGGGTGCGGATCGGTCAAATAGACATTAGGGTTGTACCAAAGCAGCTTTGGCATGAATTCCAGCCAGTTGCCGCTGTTTGACCAAACCAGGTATTGATCGCTCAGATCAGCCAAAGCCTGCATCAAATTGACCAGACCCAGAACCTGCCGGTACAGATCTCCTCGTGCATGACCATGACTTGTATCGAAGCAGGGTTGCAGATCAAGCATATCCATGCAGATCAGTTCTTCATGATAAAGCTCATTATGTGCCAGCAGTCTGCCAGCCAGATGCGCATAATAGTCGGGATGGGCAAGACAGAACTGACCGCGGGTTCCGTCATGATTCTGTCGGCGCCATCCAATCCTGTCAAGTTTCCTGTGTTCGTAGTTATAATGAGGACAGTACAATTCACCTGGATGGACATAATCCCCGACTCTTACGCCTTTTTGTTTCCCGAGAGCGACCGCTTCCTGCAGATTCCGTCCTGTTATTTCTGTGTCTGGCCAGTCAAAAAGCCCTTCAAACAGCTGGTAGAACTCGATGCCCAGATCTGCGCACAGACTGATCTCGTCTTTAATCGTCTGCACATCTAAAAAAAGCGTCGGGTTATCGTACATCGAATAGAAGATCCGGCCTTCCCTGACATCCGTCATCCGGTTTGTGATGCAGGTTGCTGAGGTTACCGGACGGTTGAATCGCATTGGATAACGTTTTTCAATATATGAAGAGAAGGCTTCAATTTCGGCACGGTCGAAATCGCCGATCATATTGCCTGAAAGACGGCAGGCACCCACCGATACAGTGTGACAGACATAATCACGGCCAGGCACTACAGGATCATTCGGTTCGTAACCGATCCCGTCATCATTGATTTTGCTATATGGAAAATCGAGAGATATGAAGAAGGATGTTGTGCCCTTACGGAAAATCAGGAAGTTATCAATCAAGGATGTCTTTGATATGAGTGAATGATCGTAATTGTTCCATGAACCATGAAACCAGTTTACTTGCTTCACGTCAGCGATAACTTCTGCCGCTATCGAAGCATGAAACACGAGAAACTCGCGTTCCTCAATTTTGTACAAGACGTCAACCTTACCGCTGGTTTCGGCTTGAATTAATTCACCGACAAATGTAATAGATTGTCCATCAGCTGAAAAAGTAAAGTGATCATCAACGGACTTTAAGAGAACCGGGATAAATGGAACCAGGCTGTACTGCGTATATTGACTGTCATTGACACTTTCTTTGTTCTGCGTAACAGGCAATTGAAACCTCCTGTATGGTATCCAACAGCAGTTCATTTGGCTGCAGTTCTGCTTTTCAAGGCACATTGTTCAATACGGCAAAAAATAATATGATATCAAGTGACTAAAACCTTTTATCGATATTATAACCTTGCCTATACAGACTGTCAATTCCTATTTGTACGATCGATAACGCAGCAATATATCTGATAAAATGCAATATTGCATGCAATATACCATTATATATAACAAATATGGCATCCCACATACCAGATTTTAAAATATCAAGAATAAAAGCATAAAGAATTCTGGGGAGAAGTTTCGCTTATTGAGAGAGAGAAACTATCTATTGATAAAAGCTTTCGCCTTATGGCAGATATGATCTATTGAGATAAACTATTGAACATTATTTGAGCGGCATTTCTTGCTTGAATGATATAAGGCTCCCAATTTTCTTGTATCAGGTGATAAATCGCCCAGCGCAGGGTATCAAAATGATGAAGCAGCGATAACAGGACATATTCGAGTTCCATATTCTTAAAGGTTTCTTTGGTTAAGCCATAACCACATAAAAAGGCATTGAATTCAGCAGGAGAATGCTCACCGACTGTGATCAAGTTATAATGCGGCATATGGACCTTTGCACAACCGAAATCGATCAGGTAGGCGTGATCATCTTTATCAATGATCAAATTATATGGTGATAAATCACCATGACAAAGGCAAGGTTGATACTGCAAGCCGATGAGACGGAGAAAAAGCATTATCAACGCAGGCTGTCGCTCACGTTCATATATATTGAGCGTGATGAAGAGATCGTCATTCGTCAGTTGAGATAGGTTATATTGGATTTGCTTTTCAAGGGTTGATGAAAAATGATCAGTGAACGTTCCGTTATCTTCATTGCTCAAGTCACACCCAAATCCTTTGACAGGAATTTCATTTAGTTTACGAGCAGCCTCACCCAGCCTTTGCCAAACAAGCAGCTTGTCTGGATAATATGAGCCATTTATGCCATGAATGAACTCTTCCACCATAAAGGTGTAGTTTCCGCAAACATTGATCGATATTACAGAAGGGACGTACATTTGATGTTTTTGAGCCTGTTTCATGCACCAGGCTTCTTTTTTATATTCCGTTATAGCATGGATCCCCCTTTGCAGACGGATAATGTAGTCACTAAAGCCGACGGTGACCTTATATACTTCATTAACCTCGCCAAGGCCGTCTATTTTTTCAACCTGGCTGATGTTTGAATGAAAAGTGTCGTCAACTATCTTATCTATAATGTCATTCATATGTGTGCCTCCATAACATCCCGCTAAAACTAAAATCGGTTTTTGCCACTGCCATGGCTATCATATTAACAACCCCTACTGCAGCGTCGCCGACCTGTATTGTTTCGGCGTCATCAGCATGACTTTCTTGAAATTGGCGCAAAAGTGGCCAGGTGAGCTGTATTTCAGCCGCATTGCGATTGTTTCGATGCTGTCATTTGTCTGGTGCAGGTCGATGCACGCCTGTCTGATCTTCTGCCGATCGACATAGGCACGCGGGGTCATGCCGGTCTTTTCCTTGAAGTAAGCAGCCAGATAGACAGGATTGTAATTCAGCTGAGTCTTGAGTTCCTGGTGGTGATACTGGCGGAAGACAAACCCGTCGAGTGCCTGGTAGAGCCTGGTCAGCAAAGGGTCAGGTTTGTCCCCTTCTTTATCTGCATGACCCGCCTGATACAGGATATCCAGCCATTCCGAGAGCATAAGATTCGTCAAACTGGCAAAACCATCTTTATCCCGCGTCTGAGGATCAAGCCAGAATCGCTTGAAAGATGGATTTAGATCGGCAAACCGCGGCTCATAGTCGAGAATCAGGCGGTTCAGCTTTGCTTTGACCTTGGTCGGCAATGCCCATTTCTGTTGATCCTGCAAAGCGGTCAGCTCGAACAGCTGTTCCAGCGTTGCGGTCTCTGCCAGTTCCGCCAGCAGGCGAAGATCGACCTGGCCGTTCAGAAGCGCGGTTACATCCAGGCCTGCCAGTTTTTCCTGGGCAATCAGGTAGAAACTCAAAGAGTAAAAAGATAAACCAGCTTTATCATCGGCGTGCATGACATGCAGCTCATTCGGATTGATGATCAGCAGATCGCCTCCTGCCAATGACAGATCATATTGATCCCTTTCGATGAAACCATTGCCTTCAAGGATGACCATCAGGTGATAGACCGGATGGATATGGCGCTGGTTGTCGCCTTTACCGAAATTGACGTGCCAGGGAACAGCCAGATAGGTTGTCTTGTATTTCGGGCTGTACATAAAATGGATAACCGCCACGATAGATATTGCCTCCGACCTGTATTAAGCATAATGATAGGCCAATTATACAGTAAATATATCAAAATTGCCTGTATTAAATGCAACAAGTTCTTGATCAGTCGGCTTATCAAATTTAGGAGCATCTGGTAAACTGTCCATATCTGGTTGTGATCAGCTGGATACAAGCACTAGACATAAAAGGAGGCTGCCATGAAGATTGTCGCGTTGAATGGGCTATTGGGCTATGGTTACACCCTGGAAGCCTGGCAGCAGGCATTAGCCTGCAATCCCGATATCATCGGCGTCGATGCCGGCTCGGTTGATCCGGGGCCCCATTATCTTGGCAGCGGCACCTCTTTTACCGATCGCTTCGCTGTCAAGCGCGATCTGGCCCAGGCCCTTCCCGAAGCGATCCGCCGCAAAATTCCCTTCATTATCGGCACAGCGGGCGGATCTGGCGCCAGTCCGCATGTTGACTGGCTCTGTGCCATCATTGATGAGATTGCATTGGAAAACCATCTGACGTGTCGCTATGCCGTAATCCGCTCAGATATAACGCCTGACTATGTGCTGGAGAAGCACCATCAGGGAGAAATACATCCGCTTGGCCCTCTTGCTCTGAATGAAGACAAGGTCCGGCAGTCCGCCCATATTGTCGCCCAGATGTCGATTGACCCGTTTGTTCGGGCGCTCGATCTGGGTGTCGACCTGATTATCGCCGGCCGCGCCTGCGATACGGCGATCTATGCCGCTCCGGCGATCCGGGCTGGTTATGATCCAGGTCTGGCGTTCCATATGGCCAAGATCATGGAATGTGGTAGCATGTGCAGTGAACCGATCAGCGCATCAGATGTCCTGCTCGGTGAGATCGAGCCCGAGTCTTTCATGTTGACGCCCATGAACCCGATCAGGCGCTGCACCATCGAACGGGTCGCCGCACATACGCTGTATGAACAAGATAATCCCTACCTGATTCGCGAGCCCGATGGAACCGTCGATGTGCGTGATTGCCATTATGAGCAGATTGACCCGCGTACGGTGCGCGTATCCGGCAGCAGATTTCTGCCGGCTGACACTAAAACGTTGAAACTTGAGGGTTCGTGCCTGGTCGGGTACCGGGCGATCAGCATTGCCGGCCTCAATGACCCGATGACCATCAGCCGGATCGATGAGCTGTTTGCCGGAGTCAAAGCATTCATCGCAGAAAACCAGCAGTCGATCGACTCCGATGCGTACCAACTGCACCTGAAAAAGTATGGCGGCGTTCTGGCTGATCCCGATCGTGATCTGACTGCGCAAATGGCCATCATCATCGATGTCGTTGGCCAGACCCAGGATATCGCGAGTACGATCTGTGCAGTGGCGCGCGC
>JAWSUP010000141.1:0-9825 GCA_033549405.1 Bacillota bacterium
CGGTAATTCAACGTTCTCAAATGCGCTGAGTTTCTGCAGCAAATTGAACTGCTGGAAAACAAACCCGATCTTGCGATTGCGGATCTCAGCAAGGCGATCATCGCTCAACGTTGATACATCCCTGCCATCGAGAAAATACTGCCCGTCATCCGGCGTATCCAGACAGCCGATGATGTGCATCAACGTCGATTTGCCACTTCCGGAAGGACCGATTATAGCGCTGAATTCATGCTGGTCAACCTGGAAAGTCACACCGTCGAGTGCCCTGACTTCCTCGGATCCGACCTGGTAGATCTTTTTCATTGACCGGATGTCAATCATGGCAATCACCTTGTCCTGAACCCAAAGTTCGGCATTCCTGTCTGCGTGCCGGTCTGCTGAATGGCTACCAGATCATCCTCCTGCAGGCCAGAAAGAATTTCCGCCCAGTTTCCATTGACCAGGCCGATTGTGACATCGATGTCTTCTGCAGTCTGTCGGCCGCGTTCGTCAGTCAGTATCCGAGTGACGTAAGTACTCGATCCGTCGACTTTCAATGCGGCAACCGGGATTGCCAGCACAGCTTCCTTCTGCCCGACAAGGATATCGACACCGGCACTGAGACCGCTGAACAACCCGTCTGTCTCATCCATCGTCAGCGTAACCGGATAGGTGGTCACACCGCCACTGGTTGTTCCGACGGTCGATATCCGCGTGACGTGCGCCGGATAGGCGGTATAGTTGCGGGCAGCCAGTGAGACTTCAGCCATCTGGCCGATGGCGACATCAGTTATGTCGAGTTCATCGATCATAATCCGGATCTGAAAGGCATCATTTGCCTCGATCTCTATCATTTCCTGGTTTTCCTGCACAGAATTGTTTTCTTGAATAGTGACACGGGATACGACACCATCGATCGGCGCTGCTATGGTCAGTTGTTCTCGCCTGCCCATAAGGTCCCGCCACTGTTCCAGGGATTCATTGCGCTGATCGATCAGGTCAAGATAATCTGCTGATAATGCTGTTTCAGATAAAACAAATAAGGTGCTTCCCTTGCTGACGCGTTCGTTTAGATCTCTGCGGATTTCAGAAATGATGCCGGATCTTCCGGTCACATAGACCGGTTTGTTGATGCGGACTTCAGCTGAACCCATTTTATTGTCAGCCTGGTCATAGACATCTGCTGTCAAACCTGCATCCATCTGATCATCCGGGATCAGAACGACAACTGTCCTGTCAACATACCGTTCGATGTGTCCATCAACAACGACATCACCAGCCTTGACGGTTACAGGATCACCCGGTCTGCGGCCTTCGCCAGTCGCCTGAATGTCAAATTCGAGTACGAGATAACCATCAACAGAAAGCGCAATAAGCGCCCGCCATTCATCCATGACAGCCTGAACCGGCATCCCCTCAGCCGCATAGATCTGTTTGATACGGCCAGCGACAGGCGCTGTTATACGGCTGCTGCCTGTCGCAATCGCCGCTTGAACAATCTGCCTGTCCAGCGTCTCCATCTGCTCGATCAACTGGTCTATTTTCTGATCGAGTGCTGAAGCATCCAGCAACGCGAGCACATCGCCCTGTCGGACCAAATCGCCAGGTTCAGCCAGAACGCGATCGACACCGGCAGAATAGGGAGCCAGGATGGTCTCGCTGATCTGGGCTTCCAGGACACCGCTGCCATAAACGATCACAGTCAGATCTTCACGCGTCACGGCGGCTGTCTGCCATGTAACCAATCCATCGGTCCAGGCAGACCGGATCGCTCTGCCAGCCAGAAAAATACCAGTCAATACAACGGCCAGTATCAAGCCAACAATATATGGCCAACGCCGTCGCTTCCGTTCACCTGTTGCTTTCATGTGTCAACCTCCCGCAGCCAGTCCCTCAGATATCGTTAATGCCCGATATCGGGCCATCTTGCCAACAGTCTTTTTATATCACACCAATACGGCATAATTGTGATCATAACAAAGCGAAAACGTAAAAAAGATCCTGCCCATAAGGACAGGATCCAGGTAGTATTCTATAGAGCACTGATGTCATAAAGATTAATCCATTGATCTTGAAAAGATCAATACCCGGTCCGGCTGCCGCGTGTTTTCCACATGACCCAGAGAGGGCCGGCCAAAAATATGGTCGAATAGGTACCGCTGACGAGGCCGATCATCATGGGGAGTGCGAACTCCTTGATGCTGTCGATGTTGTAGGCATGTGCGAACACATAGGCGATTGCGACCGCACCGATGGTGCACATAGTGGTGTTGATGGAGCGCGTCAGCGACTGGTTGATCGACAAATTGACCAGTTCCGGCAACGGCATCTTCCCCTTGTATATCCGTTCATTTTCACGAATCCTGTCATAGACGACAATGGTGTCATTGATCGAAAAACCAAGGATAGACAGTACAACCGCAATCAACGCTTCATTCAGGGGGATGCGCAGGACGACAAAAACGAAGAAAACGATAAAGACATCGTGAAACAGCGCCACCAAAGCCATGAAGCCGGCCGAAGGACCAGACATGCTGCGGAAACTGAACCAGACATAGGCGACAATCAGGACTGAAGCGATTATGATCGCCCATATGCCCTTGATCAGGAGTTCACGGCCAATGAAAGGGTCAACCAGATTGGCGGATTGCAGCGCGAAAGTCAGATCCGGGAAAGCGCTATCCAGGGCTGTTTCCATCTGGGACTGGTTCTCTGGGGACAAAGCTTCATTGCCTGCCACATTGACCACCAGGCTGGTGACCTGGTCGCCGATACTGGTGACCTCCTGGCAGGTGACATTCTTGCCTATGGCTGCAGCGATGGTTTCTTCAGCAAGTTTCAGATCGATAGACCCCTCATAGGCGTACTTGATGATGCTGCCGCCTTTGAATTCGATGTCGAGTTCCACACCGGCAAAAATCGCCGTCAGGATTCCAATGGATAACAGCAGGACCGACAGGGCGAAAAACCAGCGCCTCTTCTTGTAAAAATTAAACACTCTGGCGGACCCCCTTTCTGCCATACAGCCATGGATTCTGCAATTTATTGACCTGACTAAGGGCGCCGATCATCAGGCGGGAAGCTGTGACGCCGGTAAGGCCGTTGAGAATGACGCCGATGAGCAGTGAATAGCCGAACGAAAGCATCGATCCGGAACCAAAAATCATCAGAACGATGGCTGCTATGGCCACTGTTACGTTACCGTCAAGAACTGAAGAAAAAGCACGGGTGAAGCCGTTGCTCAGCGCAGTCTGCAGTGAACAGCCTGATCGCAGTTCTTCTTTGATGCGTTCTGAGATAATGACATTGGCGTCAACACCCATGCCGATCGACAGGATAATACCGGCAATACCCTGCAGCGTCAGTGTCTGCTGAGGAATTGAAATCGCCAGAAGTATGCCGACAACCTGTCCCAGGAGAGCAAAACAGGCCACGAAACCGGGCAGTCGGTAATACAAGAGCATAAACAAACAGATGGCCAGAAAGGCATAAAGGCCTGCCTGCAGCATGACCCTCAGGGCATCTTGACCCATGGTTGGGCTGATCGAGCTGCTGCTGATCGATTGCAGGGCGAATGGCAGGGCGCCGGCATTGATTTTCTCTGCAAGTGCAACTGCTTCCTGAACAGTGAATGCGCCGTCAATGTATGCCCGATCACCCGTGATCTGTGTTCTGACCACCGGTTCCGATATGACGATGTCATCCATATAGATGGAGATAACCTGCCCGATCAGCCGGCCGGTCGCTTCCGTGAATTTCGCCGCGCCGTCACTGCTTAATACCAATTCGACAATCGGCTCACTTGTTTCCTGGTTCACGGCCGCATAACTTTGGGCAACATCGTTGCCTTCCAGCACGACGGCGCCACTCGGATCACGGAACGTCAGACGCGCCATCTCACCAAGTTCTTTGAGCGCCACTTCCGGATTAAATTCCGTTTCATCTGATTTCCAGGGAAAACGGACCAGAATCCTGCCGTTGCCTTTATCGACCGTAATCTCGCGGTCCAGGATCTGCAGATTGTCCATACGCAGTTCGAGAACGCTTCTTGCTGAATCCAGATCAGTCGATGTCGGCGTCCCCTCAAAATCTCTGGGTTCGAAAACAGCCTCGACACCACCGCGGATATCAATCCCGAATCGGATCTCCCGCATGCTGTATAGCTGAAGCAATTCCTGCTGACCCGGCACCGGTATTTTCGCACCGGTTATACTGAGCAGCAGACCGAGCAGAATGATCCCGGCCACGATGAAGAATGTCATTGGCCTGGCCTTGATTCCAGCCCGGGAAAATGATCGCTTGGCCATAGTCCAGTTGCACGTCCTTTCTTTTTTCTGCAGATGCGGCGAGAAGGAAACAGATGGCGTCGCATTTTGCAGACTGATTTCCTGACAAAGCCTGATTATACATTATAGGCATTTATAGTCTGTTCCTCAAGGGGTCTGGCACCGGTTGTCATCTTTCTTTGTCTGAACAACAGAAAACCCGCTGTCTTTGCACAGACTGCTCCTGTTCAGACAGCGGGTCAGGGACATGCATGAATCACAATGCCGATGCTGCAAATAATCAGAACGGTTAATGATTAACCGCTGATAAACCGGCGGATGGTGATTATTTTGCAGCCCCAGGACAAGTACTCTTTGACGTCCTGCAAGACTACCTTGCCAAGGCGCGATGATGCGTGGATCATCTTGCCATTGCCGACATAGATGCCGACATGGTTCAGCGTCGTTTTGCCGTCACGAGGGTGACCGTCAAGCCCAATGACATCGCCAGGCTTCATGTTGGCATACGAGACGCCGACACCGGCTTTGTAATAACCGCTTGTCGAACGGGGAACGGATATCCCGATCTGGCGGTAAGCCCAATAAGTCAGTCCGGTACAGTCCATGCCGCTCAAGCTTTCAGCACCCCAGACATAACGCACACCCAGGGCTTTATATGCCAGCTCGACAATGCGGCCGGCATCACCGCTGTACAGCACGCCGCTGCCAGAGGACGATCCGGATGATGATCCGGAAGATGATGATGAGCGGACAACCGGCGCCGTTTTGGTCAGATATTCGGAAGCCACGTAACCTGTTTTACCAGATGATGTCTTGACTCTGGACCATTCGTCACCGATACCGGTGCGGGTCAACTTATTGTTTTTACTCAAAGTTAACAGAATTTCATCGTCGACAGATGGTCCGGAGCGCAACCGCAGCGTGCTTGAACTGACATAGACAGTTTCGCTGACAGCCCGGAAAACCATTGTCTTGCTGGTGTATTCCGTCTTGAGAAACCCGAGTTGTCCATCGAATCGGACTTTCATCCAATCGTCATTCTCACCTTCGCAGATCACTTTGTCACCGAACTTAAGTGACGTAACCACAGTCGAGTCAGTTGAAGGACCAGCGCGCAAATTCAAAGTATTGGCTTTTATGTACAGGACATACTCTGCCTCTGTGTAGACAAGCCCTTTGGGTTTGCTGATCGGTTCAAGAATTTCCGGCTCATCTTCATCGATCGGATTGTAATTGTCCGGTACAGGCTGATCGTTATCATTGGGATCATAGTCCCCTTCGAAATTATCGCTCGTTGTCGGAACTGTCGTCGGAACCACGGTCTGTAAGGGATCTCCTGTGTATCCTTGTTGTGAGCGATTGTAAAATTCCGGTTCATATTCGAAATAATCGATCGGATCAAATTCATATCCCGATGCGGCCGTCGCGACACCCGTATTATCCGGAGCAACCATGCTGTTGGCGCCTTCCGGCTGACCGAACCAGGCGGTCGCCAGGCCCAGGGGTTGGATCAGCATGGCAGATGCCAGAATGACGGTAGACAATGTGACAATTAGGACACTGCCCAACTCGCGGGGATTCAGTTTTTTTCTCTGCATATTCCCTCCACAGGAATCGATTGATCGACCAGCAAGTCAATCCATCGCCATTATACTGATCAAAACAGGTCACGTCAAACAAATCATCATCGTTTCGTAACAATTTGGCAACATTTACAGAAGTGACACCTACCTTATTGTTAATATTATCCAGAAGAAATTTAAGGCAGCAGGTCTCATATGCGATCGTTGTCACTATGCCACATCTGAGTGTCCAGGTACTTATAAATGAAGCCGACGTTTGATTTCCTCAAGAATCGACTGCCGGCGCGCTATGGTCAGGCAGACCATGGCCAGTGCCAGACAGGGGATCAGGACAAACAGTGACCAGAAAGGGCTGGTCAGTCCACCGGCATGCCATTCCAGGATCAGTTCGATCCCCGTAACTAAGAGCCCTGCAGAGATCAAAATAACCGCAGGTATGGCAAACCCCCGGATCAGGCGTCGCAAGATGAGAAAGAAATTCAAGTAGATGAGGATCGAAGGCAGCAGAACCAGTGGGAGTGCAAGCGGGAAAAACCAGTCGAGCTGCTGCTGCAGGGCAGCGATCATGAGCAGGTATAACAGAAGAACCAGCACACCTGGTACAAAGAGCTTGTTCAGCGTACGTTTTTGGACCAGATAATACGGTGCAGACCAGGTCCATGCCATGACAAGGGCGCCACAGACATAGAGACTCCATGTCAACTGATTGTCGATGCTGAAGTTGATGGCGGCGCACAGGAATGCGGGAAACGCGAGGATGATCGTGATCATCACACCGATGAATCGGCGGTTGATCCGCTCGTTGATTGGATCAAGCCGACGCGGGTACGGCCTGACAGCATTTTCGTCATAAGGCTGCTGTGGGTTGATGACTTCGACACTGCACAGCGGACAATACTTCTCTGACTTTTCCAGTTCTACACCGCAATTGACACAATACGACATAATCAGGCCTCCCCATTTTCATCCCAGATCCGGTTGCTTTCCACACAAACCGGAATGCCAAGGCGGACCAGGTGCTTGAAAAAGGCTCTTTGTGGATCGGTTTCTTCCATCGTCGCTGAAAATTGGATCACAATCTGGTTGCCGGTACTTATCACGGCGCAATTGACCGGGTTGTAGCGTGACGGTCCAAGCATGAATTCTAGTCTCTCGACCTGTTCGGCCATAACATCGGGCAGGCTGACGATGCCCAGATTGGATACAGTACTGGTAAAGCGGCTCTCACCGGTCCAGCTGTAAACAATACGCATCGCCAGATTTTTCAATGGCAGGGGCGATATGCGCATAAAGATGCTTTTTTCTGGCGCCACATTGGCGCACATCATAGCATTAAGGTACTTCTCATTGATGGTATATCGCATAAAATGATGCACCAGCTTAAGCACTTCTTCAAAGGTGTAAGTGCCATATGCCGGTTCGATACCAGGATTGGCATAGAGTGCGAAGTTACGCACTGTTTGTGTCGGATAATAACGTCGCACATTGATCGGCACCGAGACCCGTACCGGATCGTCCGTGCGGTACCCACCCTGTTGTTGAATCCTGTATAGCTGATAGAGGTAGACGCCGACCAGTAATTCAGTCACACTGACCCTGAATCGTCTGGCTGCTTCCGCAACCCGGTCGGCCGGCGCCACGCCACAGATAATATGCAGGTGATGGCCGGGCAGGATGGTCCCCTGCAATCGAAAGGCTCGGGTTTCCCGCGGGCGGTGAATCACTTTAAAATTGGAGAACCGCTTATAGGCATCTTCCATCTCTGCTTCAGATGGCGGCTCGTTAATGTCTAAAATCCCCTCTCCGACCGGACAGGAAATTCCGCGCAAAGACAAGTAGGCGGCAATCAGTGTCCTGAGAAAAACAGAAGCACCATAACCATCTGTCAGAGCATGGAAAAACTCAACAGAGACGCGACGATCATCATAACGAACCCGGAACAGGTAAGACTTCGCATCCTTACGGCTCCAGAGACGCATCGGATTGTTGACATCTTCTTCGATCAGAGCTGGTCTATTGCATGTTTCGAGGTAATACCAGAAAATACCACGCCGCAGACGGACGGCAAACTGCGGAAAACGCGGCATCGTCAGATCCAGCGCTTTTTGCAGCTGCCCCGGATCGATCTGCTCGCGCATCAGGGCAGCGAGGCGAAAAACTGAGCTGTGGCGCGTGTGCATGATCGCCGGATAGATCTTAGCCGCGTTGTCCAGGCGGAACCAGCGTTTTTCTGGCAGATCACGCTGCTTGATTTTACTTATATGCAACAGATTTTCATGCTCCGATCTCATATCAGACAGGGCGGTACAGCGGCGCGTACCTGGCTGCCAGACGGATGGCCTCGATCATGCTGACCGCGCTGGCGATTCCCTGTCCGGCGATATCGAGCGCCGTGCCGTGGTCCACGGATGTACGCAGGAACGGCAGGCCGAGGGTCAATGATATAGTCCGCTCGAAGTCCAGTGTCTTGGTCGCAATATGACCTTGATCGTGATAGAGCGACAAAACACCTGAGAAACGGCCGATGTGAGCCAGGTGAAAAACAGAATCGGCGCTGACCGGTCCTGTGACCGGCAGGCCTTCCGCCCTGCATTCAGCAACAGCCGGGGCGATGGCTGTCTGTTCTTCGTCTCCGAACAGGCCGTGTTCACCGCTGTGCGGATTGAGTCCTGCGACCGCCAGGTCTTTGGTCATGACGCTCAGTTGGCTGAGGGCGGCACAGCAGCGCCGGATCATGCTGCTGACCAGCTCTTGGGTGATCAGGTCACAGGCTTTGCGCAAGCTGACATGCCGGCTGAGGAAAAAGACGCGCAATCCGTTGGTTTCGAACAATGTCAGAGGATCGTCTGTGTGTGTCAGATCGGCCAGGATCTCCGTATGGCCGATGTGCGGCACTTTGGCAGCACGGAGTGACTCCTTGTTTATCGGAGTCGTGGCGATGGCCGTCACCTGACCACTTTGGGCGAGTTCAACCGCACGGACGATGTAGTCCATGGCACACTGGCCTGACAACGCCTGAACCGTACCAATTTCGAGTGATTCCAGATTGTCATGGGACAGGTCAACCAGATTGAAAAAACCTGGCTGGAAATGTGCTTCAGACAGATCGTTTATTGTATGCAGGTGCATAGGCAACTGCAGGATATCTAAAGTGCGGGCCAGGCAAAATGCGTCGCCGACTACCACAGGCCGGCACCATTCATAGACTAATGGTTCAGACAGGGCTTTGAGTACGATTTCAGGCCCGATACCATTGGGATCGCCCATCGGTATGGCTATCACAGGAAGTGAAGAACCAGTTTGCATCTTTAATACTCCCTTTCAGATTTGTTCATTTTTCTGGTCACAGGTCAAAACGCAGGCTGATATCCAGTGCCTGGACTGAATGGGTCAGGGCGCCGATCGAGATAAGATCGACGCCTGTCACGGCCACAGCCCTGAGGTCTTTGTCACCCATGTTGCCGGACGCCTCCACGATAGCCCGCCCGTCGATCTGCCGCACAGCCCGAACCATGTCGTCAAGCGTCATATTGTCGAGCATGATGATATCGGCTCCGGCCTGCAGGGCTTCATCCACTTGTCCGGCTGTCTCTGTCTCAACTTCAATTTTAAGCATATGCGGTGCAGCCTGGCGCGCCCGTTCGACCGCCTGGCGGATTCCGCCGGCAGCCCGGATGTGGTTGTCCTTGATCAGGATGCCATCTGCCAGATTGAAGCGGTGGTTGACGCCCCCGCCCATGCGGACAGCATATTTTTCCAGGCTGCGCAGACCGGGTGTTGTTTTGCGCGTGTCAGTTATACGCGCGCGGGTTCCCTGCACAGCCTGGACAGCCGTACGGGTCCGGGTCGCGATACCCGACAGGTGTCGAATAAAATTAAGCGCGACTCGCTCGCCGGTCAAAACACCCCTGGCAGGACCGGAAATCAGGGCAATCACACTGCCAGCCTGAACAAAATCACCATCGGTAACCTGGCAG